>JAQIDC010000055.1 GCA_027858235.1 Patescibacteria group bacterium
ATAGAAAAGTGCTCGTTCCACTCTTCCTGTTTTCTCTTCGAACCAGAGTAGAACTCACCACCCATATCCATTTGTACATTAATTTTTGTTGTTATGTTGTGAGATCGCAACCAACACACTGTGTATTCTAGAAACCTCAGACCGAAAAAGCTACATCTCGTATGTGACCAGGCTAGAAACCTGGTCCTGGTTTTGGCATCAATAATCGTCCATTGGTATTTCGGCAATCGTTTGCTGTCCTTAAATTTCGCGTAAATATCAGCTGGCAGGGCATGTTTATCAGCAATGACCTTAACGTCGTATTGTAGATACTCAAAGGCGGCTATTAGGTCATAATCATAGAGTGCCCGTCTTTCACCATTAGCCGTACGTATTTTCTTAGCTTTAAATTCATTTCGTTTGTAGACACCTTTAATATTCCCTAGCGTATAGACATTTTCAATATCATAATCCTGCTTTTTTAAATGTCTATACATCCGCTTGTAACCATATTTACCACCCTCAAACTTTTCAACAATCAATCTCTCTTCATTACTACCTTTAGCAAAACCCACTCGGCAGTTATTCGGTCTTCTTGAATCACTCTTTAGAAAACTGAATAACTCATTTAATCTCTCTTCTGAGATATGAATATTACTATTCAAGTACTTCCATATCTCAGCTCCCGGGTCACGACTACGACATTTTTTAATAACATTGTTAACTGTGTTTTTATGGCACTTAATACTACGGGCAATATCTTTTTGTTGATAGTTGTTTGAGAAATAGGCACGAGCTATTTTAAACATAGTCATTATTTCTCCTTCAACTTTGCAATTTTCTTTATATGACATTATAATAGATGTGAAAGACATAGGTTTTTGAATATTATTAGTTAGTCCTAACTATATTCTAGCTTATGTCTTTTATTTTTAAAAATGATTTACTTATCTTTTCTTTCTCAAGTAAATGAAAATCTTTTAAAACATCAAAATATTGCCAATATTTCTTACGCCACCTGTATTTTTTTCTAAAATACTTAAAGAATCTTCGAATAACCATCTTGGCACCAATCACATTATGTATTGTATCCTCTATGCCACACACATCGATTCATCTTGCCAAGTAGCGCCAGAAATTGTGCCGTCGTTATTTACATTATTACCACGATTACTATCATCAAAAGCTGTTGCGCCATAACCGGAATTAAAGTTCCAATATAAAACAGGAGGATTACAGGGATCACAAGTTTCGCAATAAGCACTCGTATCTCCGGTGCTAACCGCATAATACGAACCAGCATCATTGAAATTTATCCAACCAATCTTTTCACTCCAAGCATAGCCAGAAAAAACACCATTAGCATCCACCGAAACTTGATATTCAACCACACCAACACCGGAGAAATTAATCCAACCGCCTAGTTCAGACCAAGCATATCCGGAAAGATTACCAACACCATCTGACACCACGCCATACGGGACGCTGGCACAATTTCCAGTGTTTTGACAATTGAGAGAAATCCAACCTGTTTTCTCGCTCCATGTGTACCCCGTAACCTGGTCGCTAGTCACATTCGTACCATAGTCAACGCTTGAATCTTCACCAGAAAAATGAATCCAACCAGAAATCTCAGACCAAGCGAATCCTTGCGAATTCCCGAAGTCAGCGGCGAAAACGAAAAAGGGAGAAAAAAATAAAAGTATAAAAAACAATATAGCAATCATTTTACTTTTGAAATTTTTTGAAATTTTTTGAAATTGACCGAAAATCATGCAAATATTCTTCTTTTTTATTGTGACTGTATTATAATATAATTATTATTCCCAGACTTGTCTTTCGCTCAATAAGCGCACCTCATATCCACCATTATCCGAGATATAATTTTCATAAATATCCAACTTAGCCTCCACTCCTCCGTATATACCGTAACTTAAATTATCCTTGATAATATTTTTATAAATCTCAAATTCACCATTATCTACATATATTCCTGACTTTTCTGCTCCTACAATTTTATTGTGATGAATACTTCCTCTGCCATCTAATATCCCTATGGCATTGGCTTTGATATTTTGGAAATTACTATAAGCAATCTCAATCTGCCCCTCACCCTGCACAATTACTCTTTTATCAAAGTTGAAACATTCAAGTTTCACTTCTTTGTTTTGAATATCCAATAGAACATAATCGTTGTCGATATTTAAAAAATATTCTTCTCTCCCAACAAATTCCAGCGTCCCGGTTCCTATCTTTACTGCCTCAATCATTTCATCTATTGTAAATAATTTAGCTGCTTCTTTCCTTTTTTCCCCGCAATATCCCTCAATTTCAGATTCAACTTCTTCTTCACTCACTGCTTGCAAATTTCTTTGCTTATCATAAAACTTCGTAGCAAATTGGTCACTTTGTTTTTTGTTGAATAAAAACCAAACAAGACTAGTAAAAGCTAGAACAATTATTATAATAATAACATATTTTTGATATTTTTTTTTATTCATAGAAAAACTTATTTCTCTAGATGCAGAGATTGGAAAAATAATTTAAGCTTTGTTTTGACGTTTTGCATTAGTACTCCGGGTACAACCCGGAGCCAGCGGGTCATAAGTATCTTGGAATACCGGGAGATGTTGATATCTTGCCATAAATTTACCCTGTTAAATACGCTTTAAGTCTGTTTTTTATAAATATTTCCATAATATGTTAGTTAATTCTTAGTTATATCCAGAGTCTAATTGATGAACTTTTTATATAATTTTAAGTTAATATTTGTTTCCACGTTTTGCATTAGGACTCCGGATACAACCCGGAGCCAGCGGGGGTTTATTTTAAAAATAATAAAAAAATAATAAAATCACCGGAGAACACAACGAGCGTAGGTGCCATTAGTCTTACCGTTGAGGCCCGTGCCGCCATTCGACAAGTTGACGTACCAGGCGTAGGAAGCATTAGAATAGTACTCGCTGGCTGACCAGTAGTATACGGCCGGATTAGGAATGTTGTTTCCCGATCCGTTAATATAGGCCTGCATTAGTTCTTTCTGGCTAGGAAGATACCAAGTTGTTTCATCAGTGCCGTCACCATCGGCATCGAGTGAGAGGTCTAGGCAATATTGAACGGCGTTGCCTTTGGTTTGATACATAGAACTGTCACATTCACCAGCATTTATCTGTGCGTCCGAACAGCCAGTTCCGATAGTAAACTCATTAGTTATTGCATCTGGAGTATTATTTCCAGAAACAAGGTCATGCGCATCCGCCCAATAGAGACCAGTACGTTCATCTAAATAAACTTTTCCCGAAGCGACCAGGGCGCCGGAAAGACTAGCGTCGGTGTAGAGTGTCCAAGTGCTTTCTTCACCGGTGTATTCGGCGTCAGTAGCACCGCAAGCCGTGTCTGCTTCTTCGTTGTTATTGACGCAGTTAAGGTCATCATAAATTTGGTTTTTTTGAAGAGAGTAATCAATGCCACCACCCCCCAAATTTTCCTTGATATAATTCAAACGCTCGATGATACTTCCATCGGCGTTCGCAACAACGCTGGTTGAATCAAAATTATTGTCGGCGCTATTTGCTCCAAGAATATTCTCGGTAAAGTCTTGATCGCTTGCCGATGGATCTGCGGTTGGTTCACTAAAAGCTCCATGAGCAAAATAACCGGCGGCGATTACTAAAGACAAGAAAGAAGTGATTATCATTTTTCGACTCAATTCTTTTAGTCTGTTAAAAATTATTTTTAATTGTGACATATGTATATATTAATTATTATTTAATTTTAAAATTTAAAAAAGTTAAAAAGGGGGGAAATTCTTTTGTTGCTGGCTCCATGGCTGTGCCTGGAGCTTGAGCGAAATGCTTGAATTATAGTTTAAAACTCTTTTTTATCTTTATGCCTTGCATTATAACTCCGGATACAATCCCGGAGCCAGCGGAGCCCGGCAAATAGCCTATAATTGGCTCTGAATATACTCAAGCAACTCAACAATAGACCCATCTTCATTGGAAGTCACAGAAGAAGAATCAAAATCATTGTCAGCGCTATTAGCTCCCAAAATATTCTTGCTAAAATCCTGATTTGAGACCGAAGGCAAACTAGTAGGCTCGGTAAAAACTGCATACGCAGTAAATGTAGTCACCGCAGTCAATGTTAGAATAATGGTTGTTATAACTCTCCAACCCAATTCTTTGAAATGATTTGTAAAATTGTTTTTTTTCATATGTTTAAATATTTTAATTTGTTTTTTAGTCATCGGATGACTACAGTTGTAGTCATCCGATGACTAAAAGTCACTAAAATCATTATTCTAATAAATATTTTTTTACATCCTCTTTTCTCTGTTTTGCATTTACTACAACTTTTTTAACATAGTCAGAATAATCCTTTTTGCTTGAAAAATTTTTTAAAACATCTTCTTTCTTTGGTATTATACCATCTCTTTCCCCTAAATACTCCTTATAGCTGCTCCAAATATATTTTTCTGCCTTCCCTATCCCATGTATTTCCGGATTACCATTAATGTAGGCAGAAATGTAATTTATATAATTCTCTGAATCGATATGAACCAATTTATAAGAACCCTGAAAAAGAGAACCGGATCTTTTATACTTTTCATTTATAAAACGAGAATACCCCATTGAAACTTTATGCATAAACTTTGAAAGACCATTCTCCACCAACTCTTTTACTAAAATATGATAATGATTTGGCAATAAAGAATAAGCAATAATATCAACCAGCTTCTCATTTTTAGTCATCGGATGACTAAAGTCATTCCTTTGTTTTAAATATATACTTCCGATGGGCTCTAATTGATTGAACTCTTTTATTCCAAGTAAAAATCTAAGATAGTCATATTTATCTAAAAAAATTTCCCTTTTATCAACTCCACGATTGTAGATATGATAATATTCCCCTTTTTGAAATTTTGTCCTCTTCATTTGTATATAGTTTAGTCCCTTCTTTAGTAATTTTAGTCACCCGATGACTACATTTGTAGTCATCGGGTGACTAAAAAAATTATTTCATATCCATTCCTCGCAGATTTACTAGTCTATCCTCTATTGGAGGGTGGGTCATAAAAGCTTTTGCGAAAAATCCTGGTTTTTTTCCAACTGCGTCTTTTTTAAAAGGTGAAGAAATATATAAATGTGCTGTTGCTCTGTTGGCTACTTCTAGTTTTTCTGTATCTCCTGATATTTTCTCGAGTGCTTTGGCTAGACCTTCTGGATATCTAGTTAAAAGTGCTCCGTCAGCATCAGCGGCGAATTCTCTTTTTCTGGATATTGCAAATTGCATCATATAGGCAAAAAATGGAGCGAGGATTGAGAGGACGATTGCTACAACTATTAAAATAATTTGTAATTGTCCACCATTCTTGTTTGACCCTCTCCTCCCATAAAAAGCCCAACGACGAAAAACATCGGCCATTAGAACTATAACTCCAACAAGAACAGTAACAACTGTTGCAAGTAAAATATCTCTATTTCCAATGTGAGAAAGTTCGTGAGCAATTACTCCTTCGAGTTCACTTCTGTCTAGTTTTTCGAGAAGTCCCGTTGTGACAGCGACTACAGCATGTTCTGCATCACGTCCTGTTGCAAAAGCGTTCGGAGCTGAGTCTTTGATGATATATATTTTTGGCAAAGGCAGCCCAGCTGTTATACAAAGATTTTCTACTACTCGATAAAGCTCTTTATTTTCCTCAAATTTTAACAAATGAGCATTACTCATTTTTAATACCATTTTATCCGAATACCAATATGAGAAAAAACTAGAGAATACACTAAATCCAACTGCAAAATATAGGATAATGGATGAGTCCATCGCTACCGAAAAAACATATCCGACAATCATTATAAAAATGAAAAATCCAGTCATTAAATACCAAGTTTTTCTTTTGTTTGAGTCTGAATGAGTGTATATTGTAGACATATTTGGAATTTAGAATTGTGAATTTAGAATAATTGGGAAATTTTATTTACTATTTCTGGATCCCCAATCTAGTTGAGGATGACAAGGTGATTTTATTTACTATTTCTGGATTCCGGGTCAAGCCCGGAATGACAAAGAGAAATAATTTCTAATTATGAATTTCGAATTTAGAATCAAACTTTAATTTTTTAATAATTAAACATTCGATATTCAATCAAAATTCAAAATTCATCATTCAAAATTTAAAATGCTACTTTAACATTTTCCTTTTCTTTAGCGTCTTCTATCTCGAAGAATTCTCTTCCTTTAAATCCTAATTGCCTAGCTATCAAATTTGTTGGGAACATTTCAATTTTTGTATTGAAATCCTTTACATTATTATTGTAAAATCTTCTTGAGGCCTGAATTTTATTTTCTGTATCGGATAATTCATTTTGCAATTCAATGAAGTTTTGGTTTGCTTTTAAGTCTGGGTAAGCTTCTGATAAGGCGAAAATACTTTTTAGTGTTCCAGATAGCATATTTTCTGCTTCTCCTTGTGCCTTAGCATCGCCTGACTCTTGAGCTTGCATGGCAGAATTTCTTGCCTCTACTACCTTCTCAAAAGTTGAGCTCTCGTGTTTTGCATACCCCTTTACGGTTTCTATCAAGTTTGGAATCAAATCATAACGACGTTTCAATTGAACATCGATGTCACTCCAAGCTTCCTCCACTCTGTTTTTTAATTTTACTAGTCCATTGTACATTCCAATGACATAGATTACCAAGAATACTATGACACCTAGTACGACCCAAATTGTTGTAGTCATTTTTTTATTTAGTCTTATTGAAAGACTTTGTTAATAATTATTTATGTTAAATTAAAATTTAAAAATCTAAATTCTAAGCATCAAATTCTAAACAAATTCAAATTCCAAAATACAAATATTCAAAACTATTTAGCATTTTAAAAATTATAATTTTGTATTTGTTTAGAATTTAGAATTTCGAACTTAGGATTTAACTAACACTTTTACTTTCTTTCCTCTAAGTTTTGGTACAAAATATCCTGTCATTATAGCAGCCATTTTTACTATTTCATCTTTGGTCTTTAACTGCACCCCTGTCTCTAGTTCTTTTGGGATACTCACTTCTATTTTAGCAAATTTTTCATATTTTTCCTTGTTTTTATCTCTTAATATTACCATTGGTCCTAAAACATTTTCTAGGCCAAAAATTAAATCATCTTTTTTCGCTAATATCTCTAGCAAATCATTGTCCTCCTTGTGTCTGCCAACTACTACTAAAATGTCATTAAACCAAAATATTCTTCCTGCTCTAAGTAAAGCAACGTCGTTGTTCGTGCAGTTCGGCCAAGCATCTTTCATCCCTCTCAATTTATTTGAATATTCTGAATAGGTTAAGATGCATCCGCCTCCTGGAGATGGGTAATCTTTGATGCCATATTTCTTGGTAAGTTCTATTTGTCTCTCTCTGTTTCTCCCTTCAATGTCTAATAGTTTTTCTCTATCAACTAAGCCCTCTGCCTCCATTTTGGTTTCTGTTAACAATTTTGCTGAAAGAGGTCGAAGTAAATGTCCTTCAATATTGTCGTATTTCTCCACTAAGCCAAGTGCTTGTTTGTTTTGTGATTTTGGTCTTTGTCCTAAAACTTCTCCTGTGGCTATAAAATCAAAGTCACCTCTTTTCATTATTTCATAGGCCTTTTTGACCATTAGCCCGTGACAGTCAATGCAAGGATTCATGTTTTTACCGTATCCGTATTTGGGATTTTTTACCATTTCTAAATGTTCACTAGAAATATCAAAATCAATTAATTCTACTCCCAATTCTTTGGCCAAAACTTTTGAAGCTGCTGCATCAAAAAAATTACTTACGAAAGTTAATCCAGTAACCTCTATCCCCTGCTCCATTAAAACTTTTACTGCCAATATTGAATCAAGACCACCTGACATCAGTACTAATGCTTTACTCATACGCTCTGTTTTAAATAAAACTTATTGTTAAATATTTTACAAACTACCAGCAAACTACTGATGTAATGCTTAATTTTGAATTTTGATTCAAAATATAATTATTAATGTTTAAAAATTATTATTTATAAATTCATTCAAAATTTTAAATTAAAAATTGAAAATTCTTTGACTATTCTACTACTCTTAATAATTCTTCCAAACTAATAGCTCCTTCCAATAATTTTTCCATGGCTGCTTCCTGCAAGGTTTTCATCCCCTCTTCTCGAGCTAACTTATTTATTTGTTCATCTGATGGTTTGAGCAGAATTGCTTCTTCAATCATTTTTGTGACTGGTAGCACCTCATGAATTCCAATACGTCCTTTTACTCCTTTGTTATTACACACACTACATCCCTCAGCCCTGTAATATGTAATATCTGTAGGTAAACCTTTGCTATTTAAAAATTCTGCAGGATAGGTATATGGTTGCTTACAATTATCACAAAGTTTTCTAACAAGCCTTTGGGCTGTTACAAATTTCAACGCAGAAGATAACATGAATGGTTCTATCCCCATATTTATCAGACGAACGATAGCGCCAGCAGCATTGTTTGTATGTATTGTTGCCAAAACTAAATGACCCGTGATAGAAGCTTGAACTGATATTTTAGCCGTTTCCTTGTCACGAATTTCTCCAACCATTAATATATCCGGATCTTGTCTTAATAGAAAACGAAGACCTCTTGCAAAATCAAGTCCTATTTTTGGATCAACTTCGGTCTGCCTAACCATTTCCATTTTTCTTTCAACTGGGTCTTCTAGAGTAGACAACACTCTGTCTGGTTCGTTTAGTTTATTTAGAATAGTAAACAGAGTCGTAGATTTACCAGAACCGGTCGGACCTGTCACCAAAACCAATCCATTTGGTTTGTGAGTCATTGATTCAAGTGATGCAAGTTGTTCTTCTGAAAAACCAAGGTCAGCATATGAAGCAAAACGACCCTTAGTTTCCAATACTCTCATTACAATAACTTCTCCTGCACTAGTTGGGAAAATAGATATACGCAGGTCAACATAATGGTCTTTGTTCATCCTGTTCGGATAAAAACGAAAATTACCTTCCTGCGGTTTAGCCGGACCAGTTAATTCTAGGTCGGCCATTACTTTTATTCTAGAAAGTATTGACTTGTATAATTTTAAATTACTTTCGTAAAAATGATTCATGGAGCCGTCAATACGAAACCTAGTTATCATCTTTCCCTCTTGCGGCTCAAAATGAATATCACTCGCTTTTGCTTCAATAGAAGCTTTAATAATATTATCAACGATTTTTATAACATCCTCGCTGATAGGTTCAGTTTGTTCGTTATTCTCCTTGTTTAACATATTGTTATAGAATTATGAATCATGAATTATGAATCATGAATATTTTAAATATTTTTATAATATTAATGCTATATTGTTAAATTGCTAAATTGTTATATAGTTTTTCATCAACAATTTAACAATGAAACAATTCAACATTTTTTTTATTTCTTCTCTATCCCAAATCTAACCAACTGCCCGTCTATCTTCACTTCTTTTGTGTGATCTAGGTCATCATTTACTCCTTCGACCATGCTATCGCAGAGTGTTTCTTTTTTTATATCTTCAGAAAATATCTCAAAAACTTTTTTAATATCTTCTGAATTAGAGCCCCAAGATAAATCTGCCCTATCCTCAATACTTAGATCTGCTTTTTTCCTTAAAGCATTTACAAAACGAACTATTTCTCTTTTTGTTCCTTCTTGTTTTAATTCTGGAGTAATCTCTAAATCAAATTCAACTGTAATATTTCCCTCCCCCTTTTTAGAGACTATAGATTTAACATTCAATTCATCCGCCAAAAGATTCTCAAAATCTTTTGTAATTTTGAATTTTGAATTTTGAATTTTGAATTCTCTCAAAGGTTGCCTAACTTTTATCCCCGCCTCATCACGAGCAGCTAACCCAAGTTCGACAATTCTTTTAACCTCTTCCATTTCTTTCAGCAAACTCTCATCAATCTCTCCTGCTTCTGGCCAAGACTCTAGATGAACTGATTTTTCAGAATCTTTAAAGTCATGTCCAGATACATTTTGCCAAAGAGTTTCAGCTAAAAATGGGATAAAAGGCGCCATCACTTTTGAAAGTTCAATCAAAACATGTTTTGTTGTTGCAAGAGCAAACTGTTTATCCTCTATGTCTTCAGATTTAAATCTATCCCTTGAACGTCTAATATACCAAGTTGATAAATCATTAATAAATTCTTCTATTGGTCTTGTTGATTTTGGAAGATTATAAGAATCCATCTCTTCTGTCACTGTTTTTATCAATTGATTCAATTGAGACAATATCCATTTATCTAAAATATTTGTGCTTTCTACTTTCATCTTTTCACTTTCATCTTTTAACTCACTCGCATACAATTCATAGAATTTATAGACATTCCAAATTATCATATTATTCTTTCGAAGTGCTTCTTTTACCCCTGTTTCAGAAAAACTAAAATTTTCAGCAAGCATAACTGATGAACTTAAAAAATAATATCTGAGAGCGTCAGCCCCGTAAGTGTTCATTATTTCCATTGGATCAGGATAGTTTTGCAAACGCTTTGACATCTTTTTACCATCTTCAGCGAGAACTATTCCATTTACGATTACGTTTTGAAATGCATTGGTCTCTTTTACTCCACCAGAGATTACATGCAAATAATAGAACCAAGCTCTAGTCTGATCAGTCCCTTCAGCAATAAATTTGGCTGGGAAATTTGCTTCAAATTTTTCTTTGTTTTCAAAAGGATAATGCATTTGTGCATAAGGCATTGAACCTGAATCAAACCAAGTGTCTAGGACATCGGGAATACGACTCATTTCCTTGCCACATTTATCACAAGGGAATTTAACCTTATCCACTACATCTTTATGCAAATCATCTACTCTAACACCACTCGCTTTTTCAAGTTCGTCAATTGACCCAAAGACTTTTATCTCTCCGCATTCGCATTTCCACAAAGGCATAACAGATGCCCAATAACGCTGACGAGAGATAGACCAATCACGCGCTCCTTCGAGCCATTTTCCAAAACGACCTTCTTTGATGTGTTCAGGTGACCAATTTATTTTTTTGGCATTATCTAATAGGTTATCTTTTATTTTTGTAACACTCACAAACCAAGATGAAGTTGCATAGTTAAGAAGTGGGGTTTCACAACGCCAGCAATGAGGATAGGAATGTTCATATTTTTCTTTATGGAAAAGTAGGCCGTTATGTGCTAAGTATTTTATTATCTCAATATCGGTTGCCATGTGATTCTCTATCTCTTTGACATTCATCCCAGCAAAGTCTGTCGCTTCTTTTTTAATAATCCCATCCATTCCAAGATGTTGAACGAAAGGTAATCCATGCTCTTTCCCAAGTTTCATATCATCATCACCAAAAGCAGGAGCAATATGAACAGCACCTGTTCCCTCCTCGGTTGTTACGAAGTCACCAGCATAAATAGCCCAACCCTTTTCGTGGCCTTCTAATTTTTCATCTTTTGAATAATAATCAAATAGTGGTTTGTATTTTTTGCCTACTAATTCAGAACCCTTAAACGTTTCTAGAATTTCATATTCATTTTCCTTAACAGTGTCTTCCAATCTCTCTTTTGCAAAAATAAAAATATCTGCATTTTCCTCTTTTGTTATTTTTACCTTCACATAGTCAATATCATTTCCGACTGCCAAAGCAACATTCCCAATCAATGTCCAAGGAGTTGTTGTCCAGGCTAGAACGTATATCTTGTCATCGCGAGGAGTGTCAGCGACGTGGCGATCTCTTTCTTTTAGGCCTTGTTTGTTAAATTCATCGGCTGTTTCCTGAGATTGCTTCGCTTCGCTCGCAATGACAGGGTCGATTAATTCAAACTTTGCTATCGCTGAAAGATCTTTAATTGTCTCATACCCTTCACTAACTTCCATCTGAGAAAGTGTTGTCTCACAACGAGGACAAACGTGCATTGAACGGAAACCTTCATAGACTAAATCCCTGTCCCAAAGTTGTTTAAAGACCCACCAAATAGACTCCATATAATTCAAATCCATTGTTCTGTAGGAATTTTTCATATCAGCCCAACGCCCAAGTCTTCCGATTGTTTTTTCCCAAACGTCAGCATATCCCTCTACTTTTGAACGACAAAGATTGTTGAATTTTTCAACACCAATAGCATCAAGATCTTTTTTTGATTTTGAACCGAGTTCTTTTTCTACAATATTTTCAATAGGCAAGCCGTGGCAATCCCAACCCCATTTACGTTCAACCTTGTAGCCTCTCATGGTCCAATATCTAGGGACTGAGTCTTTCATAATACTGGCGGCAATATGGCCATAATGAGGAGTGCCCGTGGCGAAAGGAGGTCCATCATAAAAAACATAGTCACCTTGAGGCGCTACTCTGTCTACGGATTTTTCAAATATTTTATTTTCCTCCCAAAATTTTAAAACTTCTTCCTCCATTACAGGAAATGGGCTACGCGCCTGCTTATTTTCTTCCATCTTTTTTGTATTTTTTACTAATTATAGAAGTATTTTAACGAAAAAAGGGGCTATTGTCAAAGATGGCTATTGACAGAAAACACATATTATTGTAAATTTATTGAGGTTCTTTCAATTATACAAGGAGACTTATCATGAATAATTATGATGGTGGAATTAAATTAAAGAATTTTCGCATTTTATATTACTCTTTATTAATTGTCTACTTTTTCCAGCAGTAATGTCAGCAATCCTAATGTCTGTAAAACGCACAGCCTTTGTAACATTTCTTTGGTTAATAACATCCCTTATAATATATAATCATTGGATGAATGTAGGTAAATTTTCTACCAGCTTTGGTAATTTCTTTTTATTCTACTATTTGTTAACCTCACTTGGTGTTTTTTTAGCTATTATCTTTAGCAAAGAAAGCTATTCCTAAAACAAAGCAGTCTGCAAAATGGCTGCTTTTTATTTATTCCTTCTTAGTCCAGGTATGAATTTAAAAATTTCTTATCATCCTAAATTATTCTTATTCTTATTCCCTTTCTGGATCCCCAGTCCCCATACGTCAAGCTACGGGGTGAACAAGCTGAGGATGACAATTATATTTATATGCTACAATATATAGATTATGGATTTTCAATTTAAATCAAAATTTGAACCCAAAGGTGATCAGCCAAAAGCTATTAAACAACTAACCGAGGGAATTCAAAAAAATTATAAAGCACAAACTTTACTTGGCGTTACTGGAAGCGGCAAGACTTTTACGATGGCAAAAATTATTGAAAATGTCCAAAGACCAACTCTCGTAATGTCGCACAACAAAACTCTAGCAGCTCAACTCTATAACGAATTCAAACTTTTTTTCCCAAATAACGCGGTTCATTACTTTGTTTCTTATTATGACTACTATCAACCAGAAGCCTATATTCCCCAGTCTGACACCTATATCGAGAAAGAAGCGACGATTAATGAAGAAATAGACAGGCTCCGTCATGCGGCAACCCAATCACTCGTAAACAGACGTGATGTGATAATTGTGGCTTCAGTTTCTTGTATTTATGGGATAGGGGCTCGAGAAGACTATATTGAACAGGGTATTATTTTTGAAGAAGGGCAAGAGATAAAAAGAAATCATATTTTAAAAGAATTAGTTCGGATGCAATTTGAAAGAAATGATACTGCTTTTTATCGTGGACAATTTCGAGTAAAGGGCGATACTATTGATATTCATCTTAGTACCGGAGAAGGAGTTATAAGGATTATTTTATTTGGTGATGTGATTGAGAAAATTCTTATATTTACTATTAAGCCGAGTGCTGGAAATCCTATTTGGGCTGGAGAACTTCGAAACAAAGATGCGGCCAATTTGGAAAAGATAAATCTGCTTCCGGCAAAACATTTTATGACTCCAGAAGACCGAATGAAAAAGGCAGTCAAAAAAATAAAAGCTGAATTAAAACAAAGATTAAAGGCATTGAGAGGAGAGGATAATCCCGCGAAAACTCCTAAAGGAGTGCGGGATGTCGCACTCACACCTGCTCCAAAGAACGTAGAAGCTTATAGACTAGAGAGAAAAACAAATTATGATATTGAGATGATGGAGGAACTTGGATACTGTAATGGCATCGAAAATTATTCTAGGCATTTATCGGGAAGAAAAGCAGGAACATCTCCCGATACTTTAATAGACTTTTTTCCGAAAGACTATTTAATGTTTATCGATGAATCCCATGTAACCGTTCCGCAAATCGGTGGTATGTTTGCAGGAGATAAATCAAGAAAAGAGACCTTGATTGATTTTGGCTTCCGACTCCCCTCTGCTCTCGACAACAGACCACTTAATTTCGCTGAATTCAATACAAAAGTAAATCAAGTAATATACGCCAGTGCAACTCCTAGAGAATATGAAATCAATCAATCAAAACAAATAGTTGAACAGCTTATTAGGCCGACTGGATTACTTGATCCTGAAATTCAAATAAAGAAAAAAGACAATCAAGTTGCCGATGTTATGGATGAACTTGAAAAAGTTATTAGAAAAAAACAAAGAGTTCTAATAACAACCCTAACAAAAAGAATGGCCGAGGAATTATCTGAATTTATTGCTGAACGTGGAGTAAGAGTAGAATACCTCCACAGTGAAATTGACACTCTCGAGAGAGTAGAAATCTTGAGACGTTTAAGAACCGGAGAGATAGATGTCTTGGTTGGAGTAAATCTTCTGCGAGAAGGGCTTGATTTACCTGAGGTAGCTTTGGTCGCAATTCTTGATGCTGATATTTCAGGATTCCTCAGAAATGAAACCGCCTTAGTTCAAACCGTAGGAAGAGCAGCAAGAAATATAGATGGTCGAGTTATTATGTATGCCAACAAAATGACGCCAGCAATTAAGTTTGCTGTTGCTGAAACAAAGAGAAGAAGACGTTTACAAGAAGCCTACAATATAAAAAACAACATTACTCCTATGGCGATAAAAACTAATTTACATGGGAGTATATTGGGACAATAAATTTGTATTATTTTAAATAAACTCTAAATACTAAGCACTAAACTCTAAACAAATACAAAATTCAAAGATTCAAAATAATTTTTAATTTCCAATTTTAAATTTTCAATCAATTTTCAAAAACTAATTTTCAAAAAAACTTCTAGGCAAAATTAGTTAGCTTAGGACAAGGTTTTTTCTGGATTTACCCGAAGGGGCACCCCAGGAGCACTTTGTCGCTTCACCCCAAGGGCATTTTGTCGCTTAGCTCGGGCACGCTCGGGCGCACACTGCCCAGTCCCCGTACGTCAAGCTACGGGGTAAACAAGCTGAGAATAACAAAGTGAAAATATTTATTCTTCACTATTCATAATTCACGATTCACTATTCTAGCAGACTTTGTCTGCTATTTTTTAAACAAACTTTTTCTTCTTAACTCTCTATGATACTTAATTGCAAAGCGATGTGATTCGTCTCGAACTCTTTTTATAAGGTGCATGGCTGGAGAACTGAGAGATAGTTCTAGGGGGGTTTTTTCTCCTGGGAAAAATATTTTATCTGGAGCTGCGGCTGAACGAAGACCGACACCTTTAGATATAGCGATAACTGGAATATCCAGTTTATATTTCTTTAGAATTTTTAAAGCTACATTAAGCTGGCCCTTCCCTCCATCCAAAATAATCAAATCTGGGTTTGGCCAAAGGTTTTTTTCTTCTTTTGAGATAGAATGGGCAAATCTTCTTTCCAAAACCTCTCGCATCATGCCTGTATCGCCATCTTTTTCACTAACTTTTATTTTAAATTTTTTGTATTCTTTTTTATTGGATTCTCCTTCTTCAAAAACAACCATCGAGCCAACAGCACTCTCACCATAAATATTTGAAATATCGAAGCCTTCTATTCTGTTTGGAATTTTTGGTAAGGAAAGTATTTTGGCAAGTTCTATCACGTCAGTTGCATATTTATCAACTAGACCCAATATGTTGGCATGATCTAAAACATTTTTCATGTTTTTTATATAAAATTTAATTCTCCTTAACTCTTCTTCGTTCCCCTCTTTTTCAAAAGATTTTTTTTGCTTTTCTAAATCTTTGAGTATTTTTTCTTTTTTACCTTCAAAAAATAAAATAATTGGTTTAATTATTTTCTTCATATACTCTTCCCTTGTTACAAGTCCACCACAAATCCCCAAGCATTTATTAACCTGATAATAAAAACAAGGAGTTTTTTGGAGTTTCTTTTCACTGCAATATGGCCATATCTTCCTGATAGCTTTCAAAGTCTCTTTTACTGCTTGCGCACTAACAAAAGGTCCAAAGTACTTTCCTGACCTCCCTATTTTTCTAGAAGTAAAAACCCCAGGAATTTCATCATCAGTTGAAATATAAACATACAAAAATCTTTTATCGTCTCTCAACAAAATATTAAACTGCGGTTGATGTTTTTTAATCAAATTTGATTCCAAGAGGAGCGCCTCAATTTCCGAATCAGTTTCAACCCACTCTATTTTTTTAATAATTTTCATCATGGCATGTTTTGATGGAGAATGATTAGTACTTTTTTGCCAGTAAGATAAAACACGAGAATTTAGATTAGCTGCTTTCCCAATATAAATAATAACACCATCTTTATCAAAAAATTGATAAGACCCTGGAGCTTTTGGAATATTTAGTTTTTTTATTTTTTCTAAATTCATAATACAGGATTAAACCCGCAGGGGTCCGACCGCTAAAGAACCCTTATTTATAAAACTCTATCATTATATAAAGCAAAAAAACAATTACGATATAAAAAAGCTAAATTTTCAACCTGCCTGCCGGTAGGCAGGTTAGAAACTTAGCTTCTAGATATCCTAATATATACCTTCTTTTAATTAACAGAGATAGCTTGGACCGGGCAAGTGTCAGCTGCGTCCTTAACGCAAGGAAAATTTTCTTGGCTTTTTGCTACTGCTTTGCCTTCAGGTCCCATTTCAAAATTTGATGGGCAGATTGCGACGCATGAACCACACCCGATACAAGTTTCTTGATTTACTTTTACAGACATAAAAATATATTAATTATAAAAATTATAGTTTTGTTAACATTTAAACCCCGAAGACTAAGACGCTACAGGATTTCATTAACTTTATCTAAAAGTTGGCTTGGAGTCAAATGGGCTTTTACAAAAAAACCGTCTGCTCCCATTTCTACTCCTTTATCAATCTCTTCCTTCTGTCCCAAATTTGAAAGAATAAAAACCTTCAATTCTTTGGTTTTTTCTTCTTCTCTCAGTTCTTTTAGGGTTTGATAACCATCTTTGTGAGGCATCATCAAATCCAAGAGAACTAAATCAGGCATAAACTTACCAGCCATTTGAATTCCCTCTACCCCATCATGAGCTAGAGCAACTTCGTAACCAAAGCTTTCAAATTTAATTTTGTACATCTCTGCGATGAATGCTTCGTCCTCGACAATTAAAATTTTCTTTGACATATATTTAATTAATATTTTTATTTGAAACCCAAGTAGGAACCCAGAATGTAAACTCAGCGCCCTTCCCTTCTCCTGCACTCTTTACAGTCACATCTCCATCGTGTTTGACTATTATCTGTTTGGCAATATAGAGACCAAGTCCAGTCCCCTCAATAGTAGCGATAGCCTTGTCTTTTCCTCTGTAAAATTTTGTAAACAAATTTGCCATGTCCTCCTTACTTATCCCTAGACCGTTGTCTTTTATTTTTACGGTTATTCTTTTATTCTCTTTGTCTTCAGAAATATCAACTTTTACACAAGCATGCTCTCTTCCAGCTTTACTAGTATATTTTATCGCATTTTCTATTAAATTCATACACGACTGTCTAAGTTTCTCTTTGTCTAATTTTATTGGTGAAAGAGGTTTTTTGGGCATATTCCAAACAAGATCGACTTTTTTCTCTTCAGCACTCATAGCCAAACTGTCTATCATACTATCAATCAAATCTTCAAGTTGCCCTGATTTAAACTCGTAACTTTGTTTACCAGACTCAATTCTGGAAATATCCAACAAGTCTTCAACCAATTCAATCAGTCTTTCTGAAGAAATAAATACTTTTGACATTGCATCCTTTGTTACATCTTTTAATCCTCCGAAATTACCTTCTAAAATCATTGAAGAATAACCTTTTATAACAGTCAGTGGGGTGCGCAGTTGATGGGAAGCAATGGATATGAACCCTGATTTGTCTGCATCAACTCTTTTTAATTCACTATTCACAACTCTTAATTCTTGAGTTGCTTTTTTCACTTCACGTTGCAGTTTAAACTTAAACTTTTTTATCTCTTCATATTTTAGAGCATTGTCAATTGCCACTGTAACCTGTGAACTGATAACATTTAGAACTCCTATGTCTTCATTATTATAAGAATCTCCAGATTTTTTGGCCGAGAGAACTATGACACCAAGAACTCTATCTTTAATTACAAGAGGAATTACTAACTCAATTTTGAAATGTTTAAATATTTGAGTCATTTTTCTTTCCCTAAACTGAATATCCTTCAATAAATCACTCATTACAATAATTTTGTCTTTTTCTATATATTTTCTAAAAAGCATAGAATCACTTTCAAACTCAACATCGGAATAAATATTAAAGCCAGTGTTATATTTTATAGAATATTTTTTATTATCATATCCATAAAATAAAACCCCAAAAGCACCAGAATGAAAAGTTCTAGAAAAAGTTTTATCTAACAATGCATATATTTCGTCTATTTCAATAATACTTCTCAGACTTTTGTTGAATTTGGTTATAACCTTCCCTGGATCATAAAGAGAGGTGAAAAAATATCTGTTAGCAAAACGGAAGAGACGGTTTTTTATTAACGGGTATATAAAGATTGCTAAAATCAATAGAGCATAATCATCCCAAACTAACACTTCAGGTAGAAATATTGCTAAAAAGTATTTAAGAAAAATGACAATCGCAAACATTAAAAGCAAAGATGATAGAGTGACGGTCGATTTTCTTATGGCTAGCTGGAAATCTATAATACGTTTTGATAGGAAAAAGTAAAAGACCAAAACAAATAGAGAATTTAATACAAAATTTCCAATTGGAGGAATATTTACCCCGTACCAAAAATAGTAATCAGTTATTTGGGAGATATAAAAAACAAGAATAGCAAAAATTGTGTATTTTATACTTTCCTTTACGGAGGCTTGTGATCTTGAATATTTTGAAAAAAGAATAAAAAGAGAATAAACGAGAAGACTAAAAAAGTATATATTAAAATATTCAAAGTATGTACTAGCACTTGGCCAAGAGTTAAAGTAAGGTCGCGGACCAACACTATCAATAAAAATATTAAAATAATTAGCAACTAAAAATCCGAAAGTAACTACAGCCAAGAAATAGCATTGTTTTTTGTGAGATCTATGTTTCCCTGCGAATATCAAAACAGTCCTCAATATAATCAAAGGTAGCAAAATCATCCATACCATTAAAATCTGCGCTAAAAACATAGTCGCGCTTGTCTGATAGGAGAATTGCATGGCAAAAAGTGTAAAATAAATAAGTGAAACTAAAGATAATAGGTAATAAAAATTTCTATAAACATCTCCACCACCTTTTTTTCGCAAGGAAAAAAATCCCAACACGTAGGCGACAACTGCATTAAATAAAATTGAAAATAAATATATACTCATCTATTCTTGTTTTTCTATTTTAGGTAAATCAAAATATATTTTAGAGCCCTGATCTCGACCCTTGCTTTCTGCATAAATAAATCCATTATGTGCTTCTATTATCTTTTTGGCCACATAAAGCCCAAGTCCTGTTCCTTCTGTATAGACCGTAGAAATATCTTTTCCTCTAGAAAACTTTTTGAATAAGTTGATTTTATCCTCTTCCTTAATTCCCATGCCGTTATCTTCAATAATTAATCTTACCCTATCCTTATCTTTTACATCTTCAATCCTAACCAAAATAAAGCCTCTCTTTTCTTCTGACTTATAGGTGTACTTGATGGAGTTATCAATAAGGGATGTAATAACTTGCCTCATCTTTGTCGCATCAATATTTACGATAGGAGAAAATCCTTTTGGCGGAGAATACGACAAATCAAGACCTTTTTTTATTGCACTGTAACGAATCCCTTCCATTATTCCAGAAATTAGCTCTGATAAATCAGTTTGTTCGAACTGATATTTAATTCTTCCTGATTCAATTCTAGATATACTCAAAAGCTGTTCTACAAGTTTAATCAATCTTTCGTTAGAGTCATATATTTTTTCTGTTGGTTCACGTGCGATATCTGGTAGACGCCCAAAGTCACCTTCAAGTATCATGGAAACATAACCCTTAATAACAGTTAACGGAGTTCGCAACTGGTGGGAAGCAATAGAAATAAAATCAGACTTTGCAGTGTCTAGTGTTCTCAATTCACCATTTGCTCTTTGCAATTCCATGACAGATTTTTCTACTTCCCTCTCAAGTAATATATTGAAATTTTTTGCTTCTTCAAATTTAAGTGAATTATCTAGGGCAAAGGCCGACTGAGTTGCGAGAACTTGTAACAGTTGGACATCTTCGTTGTTGTATGTTTCCCCTGATTCCTTTTCTCCAATCAAAAACAAACCAATATATCTATCTTTTATACTAAGAGGAACTATGAGTCTAATGTCATTGTTTAGAAATGTTTTCTGGATTTCTAAATAATCACTCTCTGATTTTTCTTTAACTTCACTCAATATTAAAATATTTCTATCATCAATGTATTTATTGAATACATTTTTGTTCAAATCAAATATGGACCTTTTTTTGAAAGAGTCGCCAGCACTAAAGGCAGCATAATATTTGGAATCCTTTTCATTATAAAGGAAAATAGACATTGATTTCGGGTAAAACGACTTATTAACCTCACTGGTAATAGTTTCTAATAACCTATCAATCTCCAGAGTTGTCGAAAGTTTTTCACTAAACCGAGCAATAACTTCCCCGGAATTATAAAGTGAGGAAAAAAAGTATTTGTTTGAGATATAAGAAAAATATTCTCGAATATGTGGGAAAATAATAATAGTAACAAATATAATAACAAGCTCATCAATAAGGTCGGTATTGGGAGCAACTTGAGAAAATATATATTTGAGGCCCGTGGCAAGGAGAAGAACAGTAGAGAAAGACAAGAGATAAACGGAAGAACGGCGAAGGACAAATTTGAGGTCCATTAAACGATATTTGAAAATTGAATAGGCCGTTAAGAAAACGTAAAAAGCCACTAAAATATGTCCGTACGGATAAAATCCTAAAAATTGCGGGAAAAAATTTGTGGAGGCTCCTCCAAATCCAACCACAGATAGAATAAAAATAAATTTAAGCTGTTTTTTTCGTAATCCCTTACTTTTAAAATAATCTTCAAGAAGAAGATATAGCGCATATGAAACATTCAAAAACTGGTAGAGTGGTAAAAGAAAATAAAATTTCCCAGGATTAACCCAATACTTAAATAGCATCGTTGGAGCAACGCCAATTTTGTAAAATTCCGAGAAACTAAAAAAAACTAAAAATACCAACAATGAAAAACTCAAATATCTCACCACCTTAAGCATCTTGTGCTTATCTACAAAGTGAATCACAAATAATAAAAACAAAAAAGGGATCAGCATTGCAGAAACATCGACTAGTGATTGCCAAAGGAGTGCTTCTTTAACATTGTCAGAGTTTACAACTCCCCATAACCCCAAACTCCAAGAGGAGCATGAGAAAGAAACAAATGACCAATATATATTAAATATTTTTTTTCGTCCTTTTATGTATGTAAACAACCCCAAGAATAAACTTGAAAAAAAGGTGAGAAATGTAGATATGATATAAAAAGTGTACATACTAACAATAAATAATTTTCCAACTATTTTTTTTAGCTGCCTTCAATAGACCACCATCTGGATTAACAGCGATCTTAAAATCAACGATTTCAAATAAAGGTATGTCTGAATGGTGGTCAGCATAAGCAAAAGATTTAAGTCCTTCTTCGTTATCACCAATAATTCTACTTGCAATCTTTCTCTTGTTGTTGCCATAAGTAATTTCTCCAGATATTTCTCCTGTATAAATATTATCGATTATCTCTAATTCAGTTGAAAACACATTAGTTATTTCAATTTTTTTTGCAACTACGTTAACAAGAGGAAAAATTGCATTTGACAATAAATAAACATCATCTTTTTCCTTAAGATGATTTTTTACTTCTTTCAAAACCTCACTGTTGATTTTTTTTGAAAGTATTTCATTATAAAAACTTTCCAAGATAGAATTAACCCTATCTACTGACATTCCCTTAAAAAAAGAAAGGGAGTGCTCCATTACTTTTCGTGGATTTTTCGCAATCTTCAATTTATACAAAATAAACCAAAAATAAATATAACAAAGAAAAAAGATATTTATTATTTTGTTTTTATAAAGATATTTTATTAAACATTTTTGGCTATAGCAATTGACTATAGTGTTGTCGAGATCAAAAAAAACTATATTTTTCATATAGTTTATTATACCACAAATAGTGGTCAAAAATAAATTTTAATTTTTGTTGTTTTACGCTTTTATATCTATTGCTTCTTGATGTTTTTCTTGAAGAGAATAGTGATGTTTGTATTCTTTTCCTACTAAGAATGCGATCAATTTCATTAAATCATCAGTCAATTTTGTTAAAAGTTCTTCAGTATGTTCTTTTTCGAAATGCTCATGATGATAAATAGGTTCACTTATTTTAATATTACACTTTTTAAGGTTTGGCATTTTTTTATGTGGGGGAAGAATATCAAAGGCCCCTTCTATTCCGACAGGAATGATTGGTGTTTTTGTTTCCAGGGCAAACCTTGTAACTCCTGTGAATGCTTTGCCTATTTCTCCTGTTCTACTTCTAGTTCCTTCAGGAAATATTCCTAGCATTCCTTCGTTTTTTAAAACATAGTGAGCTTTTTCATGAACATTTGTTTTATCCCCTTCTACTCTCTCAACTTTAATTTGACCAGTTGCAACCATTAGTGGTTTCCAGAATTTTGATGTAAAAAACTTTTCGGCAGCTAGGTATTGTATCTTCCTTGGTGAAATCGCATAAAAAATAATAAAATCAAAATAACTTTCATGATTTGAAGCTATTATAACTGGGCCGTGTTTAGGAATATGATGAATCCCCTCAATCTTTCTCACCCACAAGAATTTAACGATTGGAGATAAAATATATTTAGCAAAAAACTCAAAAAAATAACTAGAAATAACTCCTATTATTCCTAGTTCAAAATCTTTTTTTCTTTGTTTTATTTTTTTAATCATTTATGCTTGATTCTCTAATTCAACAACTCTTTCCATTGCATTCTTTGAAATAGTTCTATAATCATCTTCTGCATTAGAAACGTCTTGATAATAAAAAGGTTTTCCGAAATTTATGGTCACCTTTTTTTGTTTAAATATAACATCCCACAAACTCAGTCCATGAGTTCCTCCTATGTAAACTGGGACTATTTGAGGATTTATTTTTTTTGCAATATATCCTAGTCCAGATTTAGATCCCTCAACTAAAAGTTTTTTTTCTTTCTTGCCCTGGGGAAACATTAGGACATTGTGTTTCTTATTCTTTAAAATATCAATTGTTTCTCCCATGGATTTATTCAAATCGCCTCCGTTTGGATAAATAGAATAACCTCCACAAAACTTAGTGATTGATCCATACCAGGTCTCTTTTATGTATTTATAATGAGTCATAAATCTAATAGTTTTTGTCCCCTTGAAATAAGACCACGGGATAGTGATTCCAATTAATACTGCGTCAGTATGACCAGCATGGTTTGATATAAATAAAACCCCTTCTTTTTTAATATTAGGGAAATTTTCTAGACCTTTCACTCTTAGTTTAAGCAAGAGCTTAAACCAAAAAAGCCAGAAGTATTTATATAGAAAAATTAGTTTTAAGTTCATTTTTTAAAAATTATCATATTATCTTCTTTTCGCTTATTATTATACTACAAAATTGTAATTTAATATATTAACTATAGCATGTTTTATTAATTTTGTCAATTGACCTGTTTCCTCCTCTCTTGCTATAGTTATAAACGCTCTTTACTACACTTACATAAAGGAGGGAAAATGATAACCTTATCTATAAAAAGAATTATCATCTCAATACTTGGAATGGCTTCAATCCTGTTTATATTCCAATTTTTCATGGATAAACCAGATTATGAAATACCGTTTCAATACACCATCCTAATGTTATCAACAAATATTACTCTAATCTTTCTATCAAAAATAAAAAGATAGCAAGAAAAAAGGCACCCCGTTGGTGCCTTTTGATTTTTAAATTTTTTCTTTTACTACTCGATCCTTAAAGCTGGTGAAGGCAGAGCTATGACAGTTTGTGTTGGGTCCGACAATGTTATGCATTTAGTTAAAGTCGCTACTGACTCTATGCCTTCTAGTTCCATTCTGACGTAAAAACAATATTGAACACCAATTTCTAATTCATCATAAATAGCAAAATTTCTACCAGTGTTTAAGATATCTAGAAATTCTCCATCTGCAAAAGAATACACTAAAGAATAAAGAGTTGGTGCATCTTCGTTTTCATTAAAATCCCAAGATAATCTCACTTCATAATCGCCTGTTTTAGTAAGTGAAAAATTTCCTGCTGGATAAACCACAACTGACGGTGCACTTGAAAGCGTTGTTGCACAGATTTCATTAGAAACTTCAGTCTCTGTACCATCAAAAACCGCAACTACTTCATAGCAGTACTCTGTGCTTGAAGAAAGATTCATGTTAGAAAAATTTGGAACATCAGAATCACCTATGTATGACCCAGAGGAATTGTAGACACGATATTCAAAATTTGAATAATCATCCGGACTATCAAATCCTGTCCAAGCCAAGTAAATTTGACTATCAGATATGGCTGAGGCTACTAGGTTTGTTGGAATATAATCTGGATCATCTTTTGAGCCTACAATAACAAAATCTGGATCGTCGTCAATGTCTGTCTGGTCATAATCATAAAGCTCCCAGAAATTATACTCCCTGGTTTGTCCAAGAACAGTGTCATACCCAAGATAATGAGTTGTGGAAGTTTTCTCAAATTCCTGAACTATAATTAAATTTCCATTCGTATTTCTTTTGTTGTATTCGGTGGTAGACGGTGGTCCATAGTTATAATAACCGTAATTATTATGCCAAAAAGTTAGAATCTGTCCATGAACTGGAAACACTTCTCCACTATCCATGTTTAGAGCTAATTGCCACCAATGATTATTATCATTGGTATCGACATAGTCCTGAAGATATACAGTGTTCTCACTACTTTCACCATCCGGCCAAGCATGGACCCAAGGACCACCCGGTCCATTGCTCCATGGAATACCAAACCTATCTCTTCCTCCATACAAATTATATGCATCAACAAAAGGTTGTGATGATTGAGGAAAGATATCTGCCCTCCATCCAGGAAACCAATTGTAAATACCAATTGGATGAAGTTCTACAACGTAATCAATGTCAATGGTAGAACTGCTTCCACTATCTCTAAGAAGAGGGTATGTCACTTGTTCACCGCCCGTTTGAGTATCTAGCCAGTCGATATTTGCATTTCCACTAGGATCATTAACAACAACATTTTGTTCATCTCCATTTACTCCAGTATCATAACCGACAATAGGTAAATAATGACCATTTCCGTTGATATATGAATGGCCAATAACAGGTAGTCCGGCGTCTATATTATTCTTGATTATTTCATGTCTATCTGAATAAATCAGATTTCCGACTTCTAATCCATGATTTTTAATATACTGAGTTATCCTTCCAATATTTGCCCACCATTTGTCAGCGTATTCGTCATAATAAACAATGCTCCCATGTGCTCCATTTACGTTATGAATATGGGAACTCACTCCATCCCAATCCATTGCGTATTTAGTACTGTAATTATTTCCAGATTTATCAGTGAATCCCGAATAATGATTATATACATACCAACCTCTTGGTAGAAATGGCTCAGGAATTGACTGAACCTTGTGATACTGAACCAACATTACCGACGTAGTGGGACCGCAAGCATTGTACCCAAGAAACTTTGTCTTATCCATATCCTCAACCTGATTAATATATGGAAATCCAGAAATAACCTTTCTTTCTGCTAGGCAGAAGTTTGAAGTAAAAGCAAAAATACTCAGAGCAATAACCATCACCAAAGCAAATCTTTTCATCGCTAATCTCCTTGTTAGATTTTATTTTATTGTAAAGGGCGAATTTTTATTTTACTTTCAACGTATTAACTATATTTAATATTTTATTATTGAAATTATCAATTATACTAGTCATAGCTTGCAAATCCTCCTCACTTACTTCATCCCCGCTACCATATTTATTTATGATTTCCATATAACCTGGAAAATCTTGATTAATATCTGCACTATATACAATTTTAAAATATTTGTCTTTAATTATTCTTTCAAATATGATGTTGCTCACACCGCCTCCAGGCATTGGTCCTGTATGAACAAAATTAATATAGTTTCCAAATAATATTTTGTCTTTTTTACTATTCGAATAATCAAAAATACAATCTAAGTAGCAATTTGGGCTACACACCCCATCAGGAACACCATCATAACAACCATTAAAACATTGGCTATAAGTATCTGAAAAATCTTCCTTGCTACCAATAATAAGACTGCTCAGGTCTTGACCTTTTTCTCCGCGAACTGTGTAATGTGAATTGAGATTAAAATCCCCTCGAAATTCAATACTCCAATTATCAGGATACATAAAAGATATATTTTCATCACTATATTCTTTTAGGCCAGCTATCTCCTCATAATCTCCCACAACTAATAGTTCGCTATATCCCCTCGTCTCAGGAACTTCTGATTGCCAACCAGAGCACTCTACTTCTTGACTTGAGGTTGCTTTATCTTTTGAGTCATAATTTTGTTCTAATTGATTATTGCTTTTCCCACCATCACTTGAGTTGTCAATAACTACAGATTGCTTAGAACAACCTGTAAACAAAATGGATAATATAACTATAAATAAACTAATTTTTTTCATGTTTTTTATTTATTCACTAATTTACTTTTCAATAAACTTAAAGGTATCTAAAATAATATATTGATTTGTTTTTCCTATGCCTAAAAAACTATAATACGCATTATTATCCCCGGAAATAGGTATAAAATATCTAGAACTATTAACAATTCCCCCTCTACTAATCTGAGTGGGCATCATATCTACATTGAGGTCGTAAAATATTGTTCCATTGTTGTTAACTTCTTTAGTTAAACTTTTAAGATTTACGAGTACCTCGAACTCACTTTGATAATGTTTTTCTAGCTTTGATAATAAATCATCTTCTTCACCGAGCGGCAATTTCATAACTGAAGCTTTCTTGAAAGTTGAGTTACTCCAATCTTGAACAACTAAATGATATTGATCACTTGTCAGCTCAATATTCTCATTGCTATAAAATTCGAACTCTATCCCCCATTCATGATTTATATATTTTTTTCTATCATCACTAATCTCAATAATTTCTTCGTTTGAGTCCAGTGCAGTGTCATTGTCTACTTTGATATCTTGCTCTGAGCTTTCTTTTTCGTCAGGAATATCAACAACAACAGGCTGCTTAGTACACCCTGCAAATAGTATGGATACTATAAACAAGAATATAATTTCTTTTTTCATAATAATAAATTTAATTAATCCGATTTTAATTTATCAGTCGAATTGTTTTTTGTCAAATTTTTGCCTTAAATTAGATAAAATTTTTCTAAAATTTGTTTTCACTCTGTTTTTCTGTAATAAAAAAGGTACCTCGTAAGGTACCTTTTGGTTTTCCTAAAAATTTGCAGCCACGGTCTGTAAATGATCAAGGTGTGCAAAATGATCAATCTTTTCATGTCTAAGTCTATCGGCAGATTTCAGAAGATTTGTGGCCATAGTTTCAAAGTTTATACACGGGTCTGTAATTGAAACTCCGTATTGTAGTTTTGACCGATCTCCGTTTATTTTTTGAGAACCTTCATTCAAATGGCTTTCAATCATCCAGGCTTTAACCATAGCAATCCCTGAAAGGATTTGATTTATTCCTTCATCCATAACACTGACTTGAAGGTTAAATTGCCCTGAACAATTGCCATGGCTACAATCAACCATAAGGCCTGTATTCATGAATTTTTTTTCCCACAAAAGTTCTCGAGCTTCCTTAATATAGGCGGGAGAATAGTTTGGAAGAAGCCTTCCTCCCCGCAAAACCATATGAACATCCTTGTTTCCTTCAGTCTCAATTTCTGAAATTAGACCCTCTGCATTAACCCCAATAAAATTATGTCCGCGGATAGCGGCCTCCATAGCTTGAGTAGCAATATTTATATTACCATCTGTTCCATTTTTGAAGCCAACAGGAAAGGAAAGGCCTGAGACAAGCTCTCTGTGAGTTTGAGCCTCAGTGGTTCTAGCTCCTATTGCCCCCCAAGAAACAAATTCAGCCAAATACTGAGGAGTCATTGGATCAAGCATCTCATTGGCAATAGGTACGCCCATTTCAGTAATGTCTCGATAAAGCTTCCTAGAAAGTCTTAGGCCCTTGCTTATATCATGAGTCCCATCTAGGTCAGGATCATTAACAAGTCCCTTCCAGCCAACAGTGGTTCGAGGTTTTTCAACATAAGCTCTCATAACTATGAAAAATTTATCAGCCACATCTTTTTGCAATCTTTTAAGTTTCTCGGCATATTCAAGTGCCGATTCTGGGTCATGAATCGAACAAGGCCCCACGACAACCATAAAACGACTATCTCTAAGACCCATTATATCTTTAATAGTATCTCGCGATTGAACAATAAAATTCTCATTTTTTTTGCTAACTGGAAATTCCTTTCTAATGTAACGAGGAGCAATAATTGGTTCAATTCTCTTAATGTTCACATTCAGTATTTTACTTTGACTCATGTCTTCTCCTTTTGTGGGTTGATGATACTTTAAAAGAACAATAAAAAAACCGACCTCTTTTCAAAGGCCGGCTTTTCGTTTTCCCTAGTGAGTTTTTCTTACTGTTATGTAATTAAAACACCACAACGAAACGACCTTTGACTAAAAGACCAAAAGCTAAAATAAAAGTTACTTTGTTGTATTGTTTTATAATTCATAGTTTTTATAAACTCTTGTGGATAATTATAACACATATTATAAATAAATCAACCAAAGGTGGCTATACAATAAATAGTGTGGTTGATAAGTTAATTTGACCCCCTAATATCAACATATTCCTTGTCGTTCTGAATGAATCCGACATCTGGAGAAAACTGATAAAACCCTAGTAAATATATTGCAATTGTGCTAAATGTATTTACTATTGATAGACAAAAAATAGGGTACTCTATAGGGTACTCTATAGGGTACCCTACATTTCCTCCATTGTCTCTACTCCAAGTAGAAATAAGCCATTTTTTATAATTTGCTGAACACTAGACACTAAAGACAGACGAGCAATTTTTTTCTCTTCTTCTGATTTTAAAATTTGCACTGAATGATAATAATCATTTAGACTCTGTGCTAGTTCAAATAAATACTTTGCAATCTCAGCTGGATTGTATGTATCCCCTGCTTTTTTAATTACCTCTGAATATTTAGATATTTTTAAAATAAGGGTTTTTTCTTTGTTTTCCTGAAGCAAGGAAAAATTAACAGTCTCTTTTGAAAAATCTCCTGTTTTTCTCAAAATACTTGCAATACGAGCATAGCTATATTGAAGGTAGGCGGCTGTGTAGCCATCAAAACGAAGAGCTTCGTCTATGTCAAAAGTAATTATCTGGTCAGAGCCAACTTTAAGCATTTCAAATTTCATTGCACCAAAAATTATTTTCTCACTTACTTCTTTTATCTTATATTCTGGCCAATCTTCATGTCTTTCTTTTGTTCCTGCAAAAGATTTTTTAAAAGACTCTTTTCTAAACTCATCATAAGTTACAGTATTTCCATCCCGAGAAGACATAGCACCTCCAGGGAGCGTGACAAAATCATAATCCAGATGAACTAATTTTTGTTTATATCCCATTAGCTCAAGAACTTTGAAAAGTTGTTTGAAGTTTAATTTTTGTCTATTGTCGACAACATATATCGATTCGTCTAATTTATATTTCTCAATTTTATGACGAGCCAAAGGGATGTCGGCAACGGGATAGAGTGCCGTTCCATCGCTCCGCAAAAATAACATGACTCCTAGTCCATATTTTTCTAAATCTGCGATAACAGCTCCTTCACTTTCCTTTAAGAGTCCACTAGCTAACATTTCTTTAACTTGTTTTATCCCCTCTTCAATGAATTCACTCTCATAAAAAACGTGTTCAATATTTATGCTCAATTCTTTATATATATTTTCAAGTTGTTCTATACTCCAAAGTCTTGTTTCTTTCCAGAGATCATACTCAGGGCCTTCTCTTGATTCAATTTTTTTCATTATAAAAGAAACTGTTGCCTTCCCCACATCATTGTCTTTCAGCTCTTTTGACGCTCTAGCATAAATACCACCCAAAAAGGCTCCTCTTTCTTTTGGAATTAATACATTTTTGTAAAATTCATTATATGCCCAAATAGTTTTTGCGGTATTGATACCAAAATCATTAATATAGGATACAGGAACAACATCAAAACCATTGGCAGATAAAATCCTAGACACAGAATCTCCGAAGAACATATTTCTAAGGTGCCCAACGTGTGTTTCTTTGTGGGTATTTAGATTTGAAAATTCCACCATAACCCTTTTCTTGTTTCCTGAATTGTTTATTCCAAATGTTTCTTTTTTTTCACTTATATTTTCAAAAATTTCTTTAAACAATTTTGTTTTATCTAGAAAAAAATTGAGATATGGGCCAGTTGAAACAAGTGACAAAACATTATCAAAGTCATTCGCTAATTCTTTAACCAAAGCTTGGGAAAGTTCAGCTGGATTCTTCCCAAGCTCTTTGGCTAATTTAAAACAAGGCAAGCTTAAGTCACCCATCTCCTCATTGGGTGGATATGAAAAATCGGAGACAGCTAATATCTCTTTCCCATATTTATCATTTAATACATTGAGTATTTTAAATTTTATGTTCTCCATATTAGTTAAAAATTCCGTCTTTTTTTATTTCTTTTTCCTCATGGTTCACCTCAGCTATCAATTTATTTCTAGATTTATAAAATTGTAAGGCAGTGAATACAAACATGCTGGCAAGCAAAATTCCTAAAATATTTATACCTGTTACTGCTATAAATTTATAAAAATAATCCAATTGTTTTAAAGTTAATGCTAAACCAGAAGCAGTTAAGGGAGGAATCAATGTTACAGTGATAGCAATTCCTGGCAAAATAGAATTTAGGTCTGGTTTTATCCAAGTATAGCTTGCTGCAATCCCGGCTATGAATGAGATTACAAAAGTAATATAGCCGATTTCCATATTTCCAAGAATCGTTATAGAGCTTATATCAAACTCGTTAAAATGCCCAACCAAAAATGCTATAAGCATAGACCAAAAGGCAGAATAAGCAAATATTTTAAACGATCTCAAAATCACTTTAAAATTAAGAATAACCACTCCAAGAGAAATAGCCAAGATAGGTGAAAGAAGTGGTGTAACAAGCATTCCTCCTATAACTAGAACAATATTGTCTAAAATCAATCCAAAAGAGACTATTAAAGAAGAAAGAACAACAAGTAAATAAAAATCAAACTTCGGGGCGCTTGATTCAATAATTGTTTCACAAAAGTTATTCCTGTCTGACTGTTCAACTTTTAGAAAAGAGAAAATATCTAATACATTTTTCATAATATACTGTTAACATATAACTAAATTGTAGCCTATGTTGGCCATTTTGACAATCAGTAACTTAAAAAAATATTAAGCAACATTTCCATTTTTTTGTCTAATATAAGTAATAATTCTTCTCTTTTTTAATAAACCCTGCTATAATTCACATACAAGGAGAAAACAATATGAAGAATAATATTATACAAATTTTAATATTTGTTTTACTCATCTCTCCTCTTACAACCAGAGCTGAAATAGACGTAAGCAGAATAGCTACTGAAAATGTAATTCATGATGCTCAAATATTTTTGGAATTACAAAATTTCGATGCTAGTTCTAGCCTTGGGGTTTTTGATATCTGGGTCAATCCTGGATCGCAATCCATAAATGCTAGTGGGCTTGTCCTGGGGTTTGCAACGAGCTCAATAAATATCTTAGGAACATTGAGCGGAAATTCTTTCTGTGATTTTTTTCTTGAGAATAATTTTAACAACAATACGGGCGAGTTAAGATTGAGCGGAATGAAGCCCTACCCTGGCGTAGCAACAACTAGTTTATTCGCGCAAATTATATTTGAAAAAATTGATAATGCAACAAGCACAATTTCTATTCTAGAAGATGAATCTATGGTTTTGGCTAATAATGGATTTGCAACGAATGTGTTGGCTACTACGACTGATTTAAAACTATAGATGAAACTATTGTTATTTTAGGTATAGAGTTAATTCTATACTTTTTTTAATTCAACTATGTGAACATTGGGAGTTTTTTGAGAAAAAAGAAAAACAGCTTTCTAATTCTTTATTATTAATGTGAGTATTGATAAATTTTGATAAGAGACGTGCGTAGAAAGCTCAATAAAATGTCCGCTGTTTGAGGAATGTAGTGTTAACGAAATGACGAGTTCGGAATTTTATTAGCTTTCATAGCTAAGTATCCAAAATTTATCACTAGCGAACGATTTTGGTACTTTTTTAAAAAGTACTTAATAAAAAGGTTCTAACACAAGTTCAAATTGATACACTGTAATTCTCACTTATTAACAGTGAGAATAAAAACACACCCCGCCCATACGGGCACCCCTCTCAAGAGGGGATTTTTACAAATATCTTATTTCTGGATTCCGGACCCCTCCAGAGGCGGGCAGGCAAGTCCGGAATGACAATGAAAAATTTCAAAAACTTTGATTTTGCTTGCCTTTGTGGACGTTGGAAAATTTTGGAGAAAAATGAAACGCCCGCCTGGCTCGAAGTTAACAACTTTATATAATCATAATGTTTAATATTGCTAGGCATGGACATTTTGTTTAATGTGTTAACGCCATTTCGGACAGGTAAAAATCTCTGTCCCGCCGCGGCGGGACTAGATTTTGTAGTGAAATGATCCAAAATTTTCTCAGGGAACGTTTTTGCTACTTTTCTTGCCCGATTCGCCCGCTGGCGAAGACAAAATGCCCTTGGGGTGAAAAAAGTCGAAAAAAATATCAAGATAATATTTTGCCTATTTCACTCGCTTTTGCCAAAATATTATTTTTTGAAAACCTATCACAATAAAAAATAAAGTCGTACGAGTATACGACTTTATTTTTTATGTTTGAATTTTTTTTATTCTACTAAATCCTCAATATCTCTTATCTCCTTCATGGTCTTCTTTTCCATGGTATCTATCTTTGATTTTAGAGCAGCTTGTGTTTCGTCTAACAGTTTCTTTTGGGCTACTGAAGATTTTCCTTTTTTAATCTCCGTGAAATCATTTTCAATCTCTTTCCTTAGTTCTTTAATATTTTCTCTCAAAACAACTTCAATCTCTGTAGCTTCTTTTTTGAGTTTTTTCTTTGTTAACCTCGCCAGGAGTATAAACAAAATAATTATTAAAAGAATTAAAAACAGTAGACTAACAAAAACTGTAAAATAATTTACAACGAAGTCTCCTATTCTTGTGAATATTGGAGGACTTACTAAAAATCCTATTTTTACACTGTTTTCACTGCTTAAGCCATTTGCATTTATTGCCTTGGCCCAGGCAACATAAGATCCATTTGATAATTTATCCTCATTTATAATAAACCAATTTCCATCTTGATCTGATCTAGTGCTCTTAGTTAATAAAGTCCCTTCCTTCTGAATTGTTAATTCAATTTCTACATTTGGTAGCGCTGTACCACTAACATACAATCTGTCAGAAGAGGTCATCTCAGATGGATAATTTACTATAACAGGAGTATCAATCGCATTAATATAGAACTTTTGCTCTGAATAAGTTTCATTTCCAGCTGCATCAATAACTTTTACTAAAGCTGTATGCTCTCCTACTCCAAGCCCACTCACTCTCAATGTAGGGTCTTCTGGACTGGCTTCAAAAGCATTTTCAGTCAGATTGTCTATTGTTATTTGATAGGAGACTACTCCTGATAATTCATCCTTAGTTTCAAAAGAAAGTAGTGGCCAATCTTCTCCTTCTTCTTTCTTAACTTCTATTTCGAAAGGGAGAGGAGGAGAATTGTCAACTTGTATCTTGTAATGAGCTATAGTACCCCATCCATCACCGTCTTTAAATTTTACATGTAGATAGAAAATTCCATCCTCTAAATCTGTGAATTCTTTTGTTTTAATTAAACCATCTGAAGTGTTTCCAGGGTTAGAATCAGGAGAATCATTAAATAAATAACTTACACCACTTACTTCACTCGGGATATCCCATTCGAATTGGGCATCCTTATTTTTATACCATTTCTCCTGGTCAGGGTGAGTAACTGATATTATCTCTGGTTTTACTCTTTCCACTACTGCTGGTCTTGTTTCAACTGGTTTATTGTCTACTGGAGGATTTGCTGGAGCTATCACTTTTGGTGAAATAGTATAACTTCCACTTCCCATACTAGCTAAAATATTTGTTCCTTTACCGTCATTGGCAAGAACCGCTCCTGAAGAAAATCTAACTTGAGCATTCTCGGCCTTTACTCCTTTAAAAGTAACTGAAAAAAGAGTTCCTCCTGAGCCGGTATAACCTGGTCTTGGAATGCCACCGCCAAAGTTTATTGAAGTACCCGTATCTGTTGGTTCTGCTGTCCAAAGATTAAATATTGAACCCGCCTTTGAGATACTAACCACATCCAATGAGTCTGTATCATAAACTACAGTCCCCTCAGCTGCATTTATAGAAACTCCATCAGAATTCACCTTCACCGTAACTGTAAAAGTAGAATTAATAACATGAGTGCCAGAAGAGGGGGTTAAATACAATGAAGCACTTGCCGCTTGAACTGGCTTTGAATTAGATAGGCCCAATAATAACAATAATAAAACCGCAAAAAATAATTTTAATTTAAAAAATATTTTACTCATACCTCCCTGTATTTAATTATTAATTTAATTTTGTTCTTCTTTTTGTTTCTCCTCTAGAGAAGATTCTTTTTTACTTTTAATTTTTTGAAAAATATATCTCCCAATTTTATATAAAAAGAATATTGTTATTATTAACAATAACACACCAATGGTTATTATTAAATAGTCAAAATTCAGTGCTTTTTTAATATTGGGTTCTTCGGGAATGTATTCTACACTTCTTTCATTGCCTGCCTTATCAATGGCTTTTACTTTTATAATACTTCGTAGGCTTTGATCTGTGAGCAGAAAAGGAGTCTCTGCTATTTTCCACTTTGCCTCCTCTGATTTTACGAAAAGTTCCAATACCTTTTCTGTTAATGTTTTTTTAACTGAGAGACTTTTTGTTTCAATTAACTCATAGTGATCGATTCCACTCTGCTTGTCTATGCTAGAAAAAATAGCAAAATATTGACCCTGGTACATATTGTCTCTCTGATGCAATTCAATAACGAATGGTTCTGGTTTTGTTTTATCGCTTTTGATTAGTCTGTCATAGTCACCTACTTCAGCTCCAACTGTTTTATTTAAAACAAGACTTAAATTTTCAATCCTTAATTTGTCCTCAGTTCCAAGGCCATCATTAATATATACTTTTGCATCTTCGAGCTTTATATCAAGAGTGTCTGGAATAGTGTCACCAACATAAAAACTAGGGATTCTAAAAAGTATTCTTCCCACCAAATTACTATTACCGGGATCACCTGGTATTTTACCGCAATAACCACCAGGAATTCCTCCTGCCACATATAGCTCACCACTATCATTTGCATCAAATACATCAGTTTCTGACGGTTGGTCCACCCAAACATTTAAGAGAGATTCTCCTGTTATAAAATCTTCTATATACAAAATACCAGTTGGAAATGTAATCTTAGCTTCTACCGTATTAATACAAACATCATCAATATCTAGACTAAAATTAACAGTAAAAGCATCACCAAGGTGGTATTCATTTTTTTGAGCATCAAGACTAAGTGAAGCAGCCTTAGTGTAGGCAGGAATAAGTAGGAATATAATCAATGTAGCGAATAAGTATTTTTTCATATATATAATAATTTTAAATTCTAAGCACTAAACCATAAACACTAAACAAATTATAAATTCTAATATTAAAATACTAAACTGTTTTAAACTTTTATGCTTGTAATTTTGAATTAGTTTAGAATTTTAATATTAGAATTTAGAGTTTTTTCCTTAACCTGTCCAATAATACATCATTACAGAAAAATCAATTAAATCAACTACTCCATTTTGGTTTTGATCCGCACATTCATTATCTGTTCCCCAATGGTAAAGAAGTATAGAAAAATCTGTAATATTTACTCTCTCGTCACCATTTAAATCTGCTTCGGCACAAACAGCCTCTCCTCCAACCGTGCCAACAAAGAAACTAATAGACTTTGAAAAACCACTTTGCAGGGTATTGTCAGCTGAGGCAATAGTAAATAATGCTTTTGCAGTGTGAAACTCTTCTTCCAAGGGTTCTGTATTGAAAATTAATTCCCATTTTCCATCATCTGTACTTTCAATTGAATTGATAAATTCCTCTGGTGAATTAATATGAACATTTACTCCTGATTCTGGAACTGTACTTCCAAAAACTGTTACTGTGTCTCCTCTTGTAACTGTTTTTTTATCTATATCTATTGTTGGGGAAATATACACCCCAGAGATATTGGTGACAGCTCCTAATGTTACTCTAAAAGTTAGAGAAAGCAAAGTCGATTTGAGACCAACGGGGTCTTCTGACCAAAAACTAAAACTAGCAACACCAGCGGAAATTTCATCAGTTTCAAAATAGAAATTTGCCAATGTATCAGTTCTTGAAATACCTATAACCTTACCATCAAGAAGTATTTGAACATCTGAATTTGGGTATGATTTGCCACGGACAATAACCTTGGTCTCGCCTGGTGGTACATCAGATCCAGGGTTAAAGCCGGTGGTTAATCCTGAATTTCCACCAGTTGATCCTCCTCCACCTCCGCCAGAAGGGACATCAAAGCTTTCGCAATTTTCCAAACTAATACGACAATCAGCTGTACATATTAATGAACCGGAGGTAAATCCAAAAGTGATACACGTCTGCTCATTATAATCAGCACCATCACATTCTTCAGAATCCTCCTTAATATTGTTTCCACAATTATAGCAACCACTTGTGTCATAATCCGTGCAATCTGACAAGCAATCAAGATCGCCTGAATTATAATATTCTCCTGATGCGTATTCAAAGTCTAGACAAGTTAGTCCACTTACATCAATTGGAAATACAGGAGGGTCTCCTGGGTCACAAACCTCTAGTCCTTGGATAAAACCATCGCCACAAACCAGCAAAAGAGTAACGGAAGTCAAAAGGTTTTCCTGCGTTGCCGCCCTCAAACTAAATGGAGAAAGAACCAAGGAAAAAATGGCCAGATAAAATATAGAATACCTCAATTTTTCTTTTAACAAAGTTTGCATCAGGGGATATTGTAATAAACTTATTTATGTCTTTCATTGTCTTGATATTTTGATGCTTTCTTGCCTATCCATTTCCAAAAACGGACTTTTCCTTCAGCAAAAGACGAACCAAGCAGACCAAAGACAAAACCAAGAGGTTTCCCTATGAGAAAATAGAGGACTAAAAGAAGATATCTCCAAGATTTAATCTTAACGAGAAGAGCTAGAATTATTAATAATATAAAAGCATAAAGAGCCATTAGCATCCAAGGCCAAATCCCAAAATCAGGAGCAGCGGCTCCCATTTCTCCAGCTGGAGATATTGTGAATGTTTTATCATCAGTTTTAATAATTTCGTTATCTTTGTATACTTTTATTAAAGCCCAATATTGACCTGGATCTAGATTAACAGGGAAAGTCGCCTCAACATCGGCAACCTCAAAAGGACCAACTTTATCAAAGCTTTTATCATCTAATGAAGCTAGAGTTTTTTTCTTTGAGATATCGGTTATGTCAATATGGACCCTAGATGGTGCGACATCTAAATTCCCAAGATTCTCAAGAGTCATCACAGCCTTTAGCCTATAAAAAAACCATGAAAATATTTTCATATTCCATGGAAAACTTAACTGTTCAAAATTATCGATTTCAATTTTTCTGATTTTAAAATCAAAAATTGTTAAATTTGACACTGTTAAATCAATATCAACTCGGGCACCAAGGGCAATTGCAACTCCGCCAGTTTTTTTATCTTTTGGAGAAATTCTTATATTTATAAAACCTTTATAAACATCCAGGGTTGCATCTTGAGGAACATCAACAACAACGACCATTAGAACCTGAAGTTTGCCTTTGGGTAGGTCAAAAATTTTTCCTTCTTTGATGGATATCCAAGAAGCAATCTCTGGGGCATTTATAACTACAGTTGCCTCTAAGTCTTCATCTGCTGCGGATCTCAACAGCGTGATTTGTTGTTCAAAGTGAGTCCCTGGAGTCAACTTATCTGATCTTACATAGGGTGGTGAGATACCAAAACCAGCGCTAACAGCTGTAGCCTGAAAAAAAATAGATGAAACTATTAAGATTGATAGTAATTTTTTGAACATTAAATAACTAAAATAACTAAAATATTTAGCATTACAATTTAAAAATAAATCATTTTTGAAAGTAAATTTTTTTACTAAAAATTAGCAAAAAACAGCTTATGAACTTTTCTACTGTTACTAATAATATACTATAAAACAAAAAATAAATCAACAAAAAAGATGGTCTCATGTGACCATCTTTTTCTATATATATTATAGTATTTTTTACCACTCACCGGCTACATTATCATCAAGAACTGCTGTAAAAGTATTTAAGCCCGTGTAATCACCTGAGAGAATAATTGGAACTGCTATCCCCCAGTAAATATCGTCTTCAACGTCTGTTACGCTTGTTGGTCTTGGCACAGCAGTATCAACAAGAATTTGTGAGGATGAGGCGATTGGAGTGCTTCCAACACCATAATCAAAATTTGCTAAATCAAACTGCTGGTTTAAGGCAGGAATAGATTCTGGACCAATACCATCTCTAAGCATGTCTTCACCTATCAATTGAGTGTCTAGAGGGGTGTTCCCAGCATTAACAATAGTCGTAGTAGCATTGTCTGTGCCTGAATCAGTATTTGCGACTAAAGAGCCGTAGGCAATTTCAGCTTCATTTACTTCTATACCCAAGGTAGCATTCAAATCTACTCCAGAAGAACTTGAGGCATAAGATGCCGCTTCATCAAAAGCTCTAATTGAAGCCAGCCAATCGGTATCCCAGTTTGGATTTGCATCCAAGCCAGTACCACTTGTTGGGAGGGCAAAATATGCTAGATCTGCTGAGCATTGAACATCAACATCAACGTCAACTCCACCTGTACAACCAGTAACCGTACAAGCAACCGGAATCGGATAACAATCATTGTCATCTTGAGAACAATCAGCTCCACCAGTCGCATCAGACCAATAAATTGTCCCTGTTGCCGATGATATATCGCCGCATCCATTATCATCTGTTACAGAAGTTGAGCTAGCATAAACAGCAATATTTGATGCTCCTTTTAGGTTTAAGGTAATTGGATTACCGTCATTTAGTAAAACTGAAGAGACTGACGGCGTAGCATTAGCGATAGTATAGTTGCTAGTTTGAGAATTTCCAGTTGATGGTAAATCCCCTTCATCTTTTACAAAAGCCCAATAATTATAAGAAACATCATCTAGAGGGACCGTACTAGTCCAAGAGCAACTTGCATCTGGTGAGGTTGAAGTCGCTGTACAGAGAGTTGTTGCATCACATCCCGCCACTGTCCAAGAGTCAGTAGAACAAACATAGATAGATAAAACATCCACACCACCAACAATATCTGAATCAGTAGTTGAGGCTAGAAAAGTAAAATCATCACCTGGGACTTGATTGTCTACAGTTGTAGTAACCTCAGAGAACAATGGTGCATGATTTATATGAAAAGGTGTCCCAGGGTCTCCTGTTCCACTATTTGAAGAAACTGAACAAGCAGCTTCATCACTGTGATTATCACAAACATATGCAACCCAAGCCTGAGTCTCTGCTACTATAGAAGCTTCAACGGTATACGAACAAGAAGCTTGCACGGTTGAAGAAGCTACTGCAGAAACACAAAATTGTTTTGCTCCTCCTCCAGTACAGCTTGGTGCTGATCCTCCAGCTCCAGGTGTTGCTCCATCTATATCACAAACTAGTAAATAGTAGTCATTGCTTTCAGCATCATCGCCAGTTCCTATAAAAGTTACATCGCTTCCTACATTCACAGGAGAAGTTGAAGCTGAAGCTGGACTCTCTGCTGCGACCCCTGTAAATGTTGGGGGGGCGTTTTGAACAGTAACTGTTGTAGTCGCTGTATCATCGGTTTGTGCTTCCACTTCTGGAATATCAACGCTTATACCTATCCTATCTCCTGTTTTATTAACACCTATATCAAAATTAAAAACTAAACCAATCACTGACATACTCAACAAAGATAATATCAAGAAAAAAGGTAAAGAATGTTTAAATTTCTTTTTTATAATTTTAGCCATGGGGACTATTTAAATTTTAATTAATAACTTATATTTCTGTAGATATACTTATCCACAATATTAATATTATTATAACACATTTTGTCAAAAACCTACAATCATTATCTTAATAAAAATATTAGCTAGCTTTAAAGCTTTTTACAACATCTTCTATGTTATCTATTATCTTATAATAAATATTATCATCTAAATTTTTTGTTTCATGCTCAGAAAATACAAAATCAGAAATACTATTTGAGCCTATTATTTCATCTCCTTCTGAAAATTCTGATTTTTCTTTATGGAAAATACTAAATAAACTTATTTCATCACTTACTCCTCTCACAAAATAAAAAGTGACGGTATCCCCTTGTTCTTTTATCCTATAGTTTCCTTCCCAATAATCAGGGATGGCTAGGCTTGCTTTGTTTAAACCAGCAAGAAAAAAATTTACACGAGAATATGTAGTTACGATTTCTGCATTCTCCTTCTCTGGAATACCCCAGGCTTCATTTTTTTGATTATTGTTTTTATTATTATAAGAAAAAAGTAGTAAAATTATTATTACTGTTAGTCCTAATGTAATTATTGCTTTTTTTATTGTCATATTAACTATATCTAATAGCTTCAAGTGGGCTAAGCTTGGCTGCTCTTTGGGCTGGGAAAAGGCCAGTTAAAAATCCCATTACAGCTGAAAATATTGCTATAAAAGTAAGGAAGGGTATCGGAAATCTAAACAGAGAGATTGCTGTCCCACCCATTTTGAGTGCAATTGAATTTAGGAGAAAATTAACAGCCAATCCACCACCAACTCCGATTCCCATCCCCACAATCCCTCCCAAAAATCCCATAATAACTGACTCTGTTAAAAATAGAGTTTTAATGGCCGATGGTGACCCGCCTATGGTTCTCATAATTCCTATCTCTTTTGTGCGTTCCAAGAGCGTAACTGTCATGGTGTTAAACATACCAATGGCCGATACGATTAAAGCAATTCCACCAAAGGTAGCAAGAGTAGCCTGGATTCCTTTAAAAATTTTATTAGCCTGATCAACTGTTTTAGATAGGGCGGTTACCATAAATCCCTTGTCTAGAATTTGAGCTTCTGCCGTATCTAAAAATTCATTACTGACGATCTTCACTCTAGCTTTTTCATAATAAGGTATTGCAAAATTATCTTCAAACTCAGTTAATGGAATATAGGCAAACAATGAAGCCTGGTCATCAACAACAGCTGATATTATATATTCTCTAGACATTGGTACTTCAATAACATCTTCTGAGTCTAGTTTTGGAATAAATACTTTAAATCGAACCCCCTGACCGATAGCATCTTCTGGTTCTATTCCAAAAAGTTTTAAAACTGCGGCCGATATAGCAATTTTATTTTTGTCTCCCTCAACGTACATTGATCCTTCGGCTGCTATTACGCCAGCGTAAGAAAAGTATGCTGGTCTAGCTCCTTGCAACATAATACTTCCTGTTAAATCTCCCAAGGTAACGAGGGAAGTAAAACTAGCCATGGGTTCAACTGCTTCAACGTTGTCTAGCTGATAGAATTCTTCTACCATTTCATCATCAATAATAACTACTTTCGATGGAGGGGTTCCTACATTTAAACTGAGAAGTGCTTCGCCAAATACAATCTTTTCAAGCAATACTCCCTGCAAACCATACCCAAGGCCAACCAAAACAACTACGGCGGCAATACCAACCCCAATACCAACGATTGTCAACCAAGTCCTTGCTGGCTTGGTCTTAAACATTCTTGTTGACAATTTTAATGAATCTTGAACTCTAATCATATTTATATAAATAAACTCTAAATTCTAATATCTAAACTCTAAACAATATCTAAACTCAAAATTCTAATATCAAAACAGTTTTGAACATTTGTATTTTAACATTAGGATTTATTTAGGATTTAGGATTTAGTGCTTAGATTTTTTTAAACATTAAATATCGTAAAATTTAATTAAAAACTATAAATTTAAAAATAAACTTAATGGGCCGCCTTCACTTCAAGCCCTTGAGTAATTAATTTTTCAAAATATTCTGTCACATTTCTGGCGGACACTTTACTAAAACCGACTCCCCCTTTTTTTGTACTCGCTTTTAATTTCTTATAAAAATCTTCTTTACGGGAAACACCAGATATTCTCTCCCTAACAGCTTCTCGCATCATCCTTAGTCTGTAGGGGGTCATTTCTCCTTTATATTCTTCTAAAACATATTTAGTTAATTTATTTACTACTCTGTCTTCCTTGGAAAAGAAAATATTGTGCTCAAATCTTCGTCTATATCTTCTAACATCTTCTGATTGATTTATAATATGTTCAACTTTTTCAGACATTGTTTCAGAAACTGACTCAGATAAACCAACGCCTCCTTCTAAATATTTCCTTGAGAGTTCCTTCATAAATTCATCTTTGCCCATCTTCCTTTCAACCATTTTCCCAATTAACTCTTCTAACCTTATTATCTTATCAAAGCTTATATCTTGTGTTAAATAATTTACTAAAGATTTTACCTTTAGTACAACAGGGGTGTCATATGGATACATTTTTGAAAGCTGATCCATTTCTGAAACAAATGTTTTTTGTCTATCTACTTTTGCAATTTGTTTTTTGTCAGGATTTGGAACAATTCTTTTTAATTTACCATCTCCCATATAAAAAACTCGATGCGAATACATAAGCTGGGCAGCATTATGAGTGATTAAAATAATTGTTGTTTTTTCTGTTTCATTAATTTCAGCCAACAAATCCATAACTTGCTTTGTCGAAACTGAATCGAGATTCCCCGTCGGTTCATCCGCTAGAAGAATCTTTGGATTATTTACCATTGCCCGAGCAACAGAAACCCTCTGCATCTGTCCACCAGAGAGATCGGCTGGGAATTTACCCCCTTGGCCAGTTAAACTTACTCTCTCTAGGAGCTCGTTTCCTCTTTTTTTTCTTTTTTTCTCATTGTATCCAAGAAAAGTTAAGGGCAGGGATATATTATCAATAACTGAAAGAGAATTTATTAAGAAAAATGCTTGATAAATAATTCCAATGGTTTTCGCTTGAAAATCCACCATTTGATCTGGAGTATATGTATAGGGATTATCTCCATTCACATAAAGCTCCCCAGCTGAAGGTTCTAGAATTCCAAGGATAGAATAAAAAATAGTTGATTTACCACAACCAGAAGGACCAAAAAAAGATATAACCTCTCCTTCATATATTTCTGAAGTTACTCCCCTGGTTGCCTTAAATTCATTTTCCTTACCAAGGTTATAAGTAATTTCTAGGCCTTTAGTTTTAATTATTGGTTGTGGCATATTTTAGTTAAAAGTTAAAAGTGTAAAGTTAAAAGTTTTTTAAAATACTACTTTCAACTTTCATCTTTTAACTTTCTACTTATTTCTACATTTTTATATTCTTAACCCATCCGAATGTTCCTTCGAAGTTCTTTAGAATTATATCAATAATACTTTCCTCTCTAGACGGAGTTAACATTGTAAAATCTTGAGATTTTGCCATATTTTGTGCATCATCATGGCAAACTATCCAAAACTTGTATACATTAGCTGGAAGAAAGTTAGTAACGACCTGTACATGGTCAGACACATAGTCCTTTTCCTCTGGGAGTATTTCGTCTCCATCTAATGACACAATGCCTCTGTGATAATTAAGCTGACATTTTGAGGCCTCATCGGTTTCATAGGAAATTATAGTCTGAACTTTATTGTCTGAACCTGGGTACAGGGTTGATTCTGTATTTACTTTTGTTATTAGTGGTGGTTCAGCATCCCTAGTTGTAATAAAAGTTAGGGGGTCGGAAACAGATTTTTCATTTTGTTCATTTTCTACTGTAACGACCACGGAGTAATAGGTATCAAAAATAAGATTATTTAATTTAATCATATGACTACTTAAATAAGCTGACTGACCTTCTAACTTGGACTCTCCTGTATTTAGGTTTGTGTATTCTATGATAGCAGCAGTTGGGATATTCGTTGAAAAAGCTATGGTTGCCGAAGTTTCCTCTACTTTAGAAAGACTTAAGTTCTGAATAATCGGCAAGACAGACTTGGTCATAAATGTGCCGTCACTGCTTTTGGCTTCTTGATCTAGAATGGTTTTTGAGGATACTTGAAAATGATAAGTAGTGGCTGGCTCTAATCCAGTTATTTCAATTCTATGCTCCAAAACAGTTTCATCTGGCTCTCCTTCATTCCAGGTGTATGGATCATCAGCTTCATAATTAAAGGTTTCATCAAGAGCAAGAGATACTATTGAGTTTGCCTCTTTGTTTGTTTGCCAATAAATAATTGCATAATCTGTTCCCACTTCAATATTAGCATTGTCTAGTATGATAGATAGTTCGCTCGCAACATCCTCGGCAACAGCCTGAATATGCTCTTCAATAATTTCCAATGTTTTCTCTTCTTGCACTTGTTCTATTTTTTCTAGAATTTGCATTAAGAGTTCTTTCTCTTCTATCTCTTCTACTTCCTCGAGTTGTTCCATGTCAACGTCAATTTTAACATTTCCCTCTTGATCAACTCCTGAAATATCGTCTCCAAACATTTCTGAACAAACCGACAAAATATCATCTTCTAGGTTCCCGTAGGCATAGTCCCTGTCGTATTCAGTTTGGAAAGTAAAGTCATTGGATAATTTTTGATTACCAGACTCGTCGGTAGAAGTAATCCTAAAAAAATACTGCATATTAGGGATAAGATCCGCCAAAAGTATCTCGTGTTCTGTTTTATCAAAATGAGGGCTCCTCGAAACTCCGTAATTTTTATCTAAACCATAATTAATTAATGAATCTGTTTCTTCATCTGTTTTCCATTTAATTAAAGTGGATGTCGCGGTAACATCAGAAACTACTATTTCAGAAATATCTGGAGTGGTCTCGTCATCAGCAGCCTCTGCCAAATTTACTTTTTGCATTTGCATAAATACAAAAATACCCAAACCTAAAACTAATAGACTGGCTACTACAAACATTACTAGATTTACGATAAAAAATTGTTTTGCTTTCATTTCCTCCTTGGGTTATTTATTCATTATAACAGATTTTATGTTTATTTTAAAAATTATTTAATATAATTGCCAATCATCAACGTCAAGCTTAACTGAAAAGTCATTTTGTCCATTGTATACTGAGGCATATGCTCCATTAGGAATACCTATTCCCCAGAAAAGCTGATCGCTAATTTCACTAGAGTTAATTGGGTTTGGAGTTACTGTATTTACATCTGTTCCGATTGTTAAAAGATCTACTCCACTAGACCAAGTAAAATTACTCAGATCCCATTCTATATTTTTTGCCGGAATTGTCCCGGATGGGTTCCCAAACATATCAGTTCCAGACAAGGTAGTATCGATTGGTGAATTCCCTAGATTTACAATTGTGGTTGTAGCATTGTCAGTTCCAGAGTTTTCACCCACAAAAAGATTTGATCCAAAATCAATAATATCTTCATTCACATTTAGGGCTATTGTTGTATTTAGCTCTACCCCAGACGAGGAAGTGGCCGCATAAGAAGATCCGTCGTAAATACTAATATATGAAAGCCAATTATAAATTGACCAAGGATTGTTTTCAGAGTCATCCGTTGGAGCTGCAAAATATTCCAGGGTTGTACTACAGGTATAGGAAGCGCTCGGGTCATCATCCCCGGTACAACCAGTTTTTGAACAAGATAGTGGATTTATCTGATAGCACACACTATCATTAGGAGTGCAATTAAATCCGCTGGCAACATCCGACATATATATTGCAGCAGATGCTCCAATTAAGCCAGCATCACATCCGTTTTGGTCTGTCACTGAAGCAAGAACAGTATTTATCGGAGTTCCTCCAGCTCCTTTCATATTAAGTGTTATAGCGGAACCGCTATTTAGAATCAATGAACCAAGAACTGGGGCAACGTTATTTATTGTATAGGTATTGGTTCTGAAATTATCTACTGATGCCAATCCATTACTGTCAAAAATAAAAGCATTGTAAGTGTAATCTCCTTGCAGAGTTGGAGCAGTGTCAGTAAATGAGCAAGAAACATTATCTGTTGTGGTTGCATAAGAACAAATTGTATCAGTAGGACCGCCTCCACAACCAGCTACCCCGGCTGTATTCCCAATACAAACATAAAAGGAAAGGATATCGTCTCCACCCAAAGTATCTGAATCATTTGATGTGCTTGTTATCGTGAAGCTTGACCCAGGGTCGTTATTGTTATCAGAAGTTATAACAGCAGAAAATACTGGTGGGTGATTTATTACAAATGGACTGTCATTGGCGCTAGCTGTTCCTGATCCCTGTGAAGAAAGAGAACATTTGGCATTTCCTACACCAGCATATTTATCGCAGACAAAAGCAAACCATTCAAGTGATTCTGTGCTGGTGGCTGTGGTATAGGCACAAAAAGCTTCGTCTGTGCTTGAAGCCAAGTCCGAAACACACCATTCTCCTCCACGACAAATTGGAGGACCATCATTTCCTGATCGGATGCTATCAGTCTGACAAATTGCTAAATAATAATCATCTGTTTCAATATCATCGGCAGTTGCTGTAAAAGTGACATCTTCTCCAAAATTTGTTGGAGTGTTGGTTGCTGAATTATTATCACTTGGATTGACCGTAAATGCTGGAGCAGTATTTGAAATACCGGCTAATGTTAACTCCGGATAAATATTATAGGAATCTAAGTCTGTTCCGGAATTCGTAACTCGAAAACAATAAGTTCCTGCCGTATAGGCATCGACAGTTGCTCTAATGCTATATTCTAACTCAGTATATCTATTTTCGATTAAACTAATATTACCAGATGAATTTGAAGGGTCCTCCACCATCGTTCCAGCCACAAAAGTATATTCCTCAATATTAGATAGTTGTGCTGTTGTCGGATCACTATCAACAAAATTAGAGCTCGCTGCCATTTCCCATTCTTCTGTTGTTGCGCCAACTGGGATAGTCACCCATCCACCTGGGTCAGAAGAACAACCAGTTGTTGTATAGGCATATTCAATTTGATAATCATAATTTGATGCAGCGCCACCACCAATATTAGCTACCTCAATTCTCAGTCTAGTTGTGCTTCCAATCTCAAGAGCTATACCGGTTAAAGGGTCCCCATCATCTTCTAACTCTCTCCAAGTGGCCGTGGTCTCAGAACCATCATCATTTCTAAATCTATAATGAATTTGTTTAACATTTGGATCGGCTGGGGAAAAGCTAGTATTAAAATAATCTGAAGAAAATGTAGTTGATGATGCAACATCTTGATACACTCTCCAAAAAGTTTGATTGGAAACATTATAATGCTCTGTTAAAGCTGAATTAATACTTCCTGTTATGTCAAAATCCGTATTAACTGTACTGGTGGCGTTAGTAGAAACAGTTACCCAGGAATTTGTAGAACCAAAACGATAAACCTGCAAAATAACATCAGCATCTGTTCCCGCTATACCAGACTGACCATTCCAAGTGACACTAATAGCGTCTGTATCGTTAGTATGCTTGGTGACAAAATTATAAATTGGATATTCTGAACTAGTAGTAATGCTATCACGAACACCATTGTCAGAGGCGATGTCAGAATAACCGTTTGGATCTAGGTAATAAGTTAAATCACTTGAAGCAATTGGTAAACTGGCTATGCTTATTTTTGAATATTTAATAATTTCGGTAGCGATTGTTGAGAAAGTTAAATAAGAAGAATAATTATCCAATGCCTTATCCCCAGTTAAATTATAAAGACGTAGACGATAAGTCTTTCCAGCGAGAGCATTGCTGGTTTCAAGGGCAAAAACAAACTCTGTATAGAAACCATTACCCAAAGTAAAGACTCCTGTCTGATCAGAGCCCTCATGCCAACTTCCATTTATCCAAGTATTGGCATTAAGGGCAGCTTTAGCAGAACTTATAAAATTTCCGTTGGAACCAGATAATCCTTGTGAATATGAAACTTGAGTTTCTGCCCCAACATTAACCCAAGTTCCAGGGCTGTCGGTTTGATTTTCGTATTGAATCTGATAAGTGGTATTTAGAGCAACATCCCCCCCTGTATTCTCTAGTTGAAGTCGACCATTAAATCTTTCTCCTAAATTAATATTAGCCAAACTAGTATCAATTGCAGACGCTCCTGTATTTGCATTTACTGTTGCCCCATCATCATTTTCAATAATATATGAAGACTGCTCAAGATAAGGAGCTTGATTGGTGGTAATAGTGACTTGTGTTGAGCTTGCTCTACTTCCGGCTAAATCATAAGCCCAGATATTTATATAATAAGTTGTATTAGCCTCGAGACTGTAAATCGTTGTATCACTGGCCCCGCTATAATTTATAGCAGACAAATTAGCGTCGGTATGTTCGGCATTGAGTTCACTAACTGGTGAAGTAGTTGAATAAAATATTTTATATTCGGAAAAATTAAGTTCAGTGGTTTGTGCACCAAAATTTAGAATAACACTACTGCTAGTTTTTGTCTGTTCTGTTAGAGCTCCTGGCGCTGTTGGTGGAGTAGCATCAACTTTAAAATTTGGAGTAGCTAGGTTATATTTAACCCAGTTGGAACACTTCGCTTGGTCATCACAAGCAATGACCTGCCATTTATATCCAGTCGCTGAATCTGGGACAGAAGGAATACTAACTTTATCAGAAAATTTTGTGACAGAATAATCTCCAGCCGAGCTTGATGCTACAAACCAAATTCTTGAAGCACAACTTCCAAAAGCTGTCCCCCAGACGCAAGCGCTCCCAGGCTCCTGAGTGCTTAGTTCAAACGAAGAAGCGTTTGCTATCAATTGAATATAGAGACTAATCACTTCACTGGTATCTGGGTCATTGGCAGCTGCCTCAAGATAAACCTCATTTGTACTTGACCAATCTCCATTTGGAATAGTGGTGGTCGCGTCAGATTCATACTGAACTAAAAGAGTCGGAGTGGATGGAGCAGAATTTCTTTTGGCGAATGAAAAACTTGTTGCATCATCGTCATAATCGCTCGGGGTAATTCCGGTCGCAATTGAAGTCCAAATTTGATTGGAACTTGGATTGTCGGTACTATTGTAAAAACGACCATTAAAACCATCCCAAAATACGGCCGAATAATCACTAGTGCTATTTTGATAAATTGCAACAAACTCATCCTCGTTGGGATCAATGCCTGTTCTTACCCTTGACCAAGTTGCGGCAGATGATCCTGGGACAGCGGTGTCAGTAGCATCTAGAGAATTAGCGCTAGCATCTAGATTTCTATATTTTGGTGTAGCACTAGTGTTTTCATTCCAAAGAGCAACTGCGGAGTCTGCCGCATAGAAAACTAAATCATAGGGTTTTTGAGAATTGTTTGTATAAGAATAGGCGTTGCTGCCTGAAATGTTATCTCCATTTGTTGGAGTTGACCAAACAGGAGCCCCAGTTGAAATGTCGACTTCGTAAACATTTGCTTCTCCATTTTGGTCATCACCAATATAATAAGCCACGCCATCCGACTCGGGGTTGGAAGCAAATTCACCGTGAACAAAAGCCCCTGCCCAAGTTACAGGACTTGTAGCCTCCGTTCCATAATTAATAGTTGTGTTTGTTACAACAAAATATTTTGCTTTTGTAGAAGCAGCCGTATCTGAATTTGAATAATTAAGAGCGCCCTTTGTGTTGTCGCTTGGATTAAAATAAGCCTCACCAACATAGTTTGCCAATTCTCCTTCTTCGCCTGAATGTTCTGTCCAGGTTGTCCAAGAATTTGCATAAGTCGAACCACCGTAATAATACGCACTTCCCACATTTCCATAATAATTATGGCCAGCTGCTCTATGGTAATGATTATCAAAAGTCATGAGAACATAGTTGTCTGTCCCTGGTCTTCTTTCAAGTCTGCATCCATTCATGATTTCTCCTGGGTCTGGTCCGTTCGATTCTGTTGTCCAACCACTTGAGTTCCAGGAATAAACCTGCGTTCCGTTTGTAGAATTATTATTTCTAAGCACAAAGAATTCGCTTTCAGAAAGAGAACCAAGACAAGCTGATAATTTATCAGCGTCTGTCGCAACTGCCGAAGCCGAACCAAGCTGAGACGTGTTAACAAAATCATCTGCAGCGTAACGATAAACTGTTCCCCACCATTCTTGGTTTGTTCCATCCCAAGTTTTCACTACTACTAAAATTTTGGCTCCATCATCTGAACGGATTGAGTCTATATGTCGGATGTTATCTCCAGATGCTGACCCAAGTGTTGGCCCAGTTTGCTCCGTGCTCCAAGCTGAACCATCCCAATATCTATAGAAAAGACTTTGCGTATTTTTGGTATAGAAAAATACCCCCGGGGTGGAAGATATCGGGTCGGTCGTAATAGCCACCTCTGTTGAGCTTGCCTTATTCCCCGCCTCATCATAAGCCCAAATATTTATATAGTATTGAGTATTTGAAAGAAGGTCAGAAATTGATGTGATAGAGACGCTATTATAATCAATGAAAGATAGACTTGTGTCCGCGTGTTCAGCATCAGTCTCTGCTACCGGGGTTGTGGTTGAATAAAATATTTTATATTCAGTAAAATTGATTTCATCGGTTGATGTTCCAAAGGTCATCGTAATATTGGAACTATTTTTACTTGATTCGACTAATGCTCCTGGAGGTGAAGGTGCTGTATCATCAACTTTAAAGTTTGGAATAACTGTATTGTAGGTGCTCCAATCACTAACACACCCTCCATCATCATCACACGCAAAAACTTGCCACTTATACCCTCCACTTGAATCTGGGATATCTGTTATGCTGGTCGTAGCATAAAAAGATGTAACGCTATAATTCCCTGGAGTGGAAGTTGAAGTAAACCAAATATTAGAAGCACAGGTCGTGTAATCAGTTCCCCAAACACATGCACCAGTCGGCTCAGTAGTCGCTGTTGTAAAAGTACCGCTTGAATCAATTAATTCAAAATAAATAGTTAAAATTTCTGAACTATCTTGATCATTGGCCCAAGCTGACAAATAAATATCATCGTTATTTATCCAAGCTCCATTTGTAATTAAAGTAGTTTCGTCATTCCAATATTGATCTCCAACCACTAAAGTGTTAGGAAGATAATTTGTTGTCACCACTAACTCAGTCGAACTAGCATTGTTCCCGTTATTATCGTAAGCCCAAATATTAAAATAATAAGTAACTCCAGGAGTTAGCCCACTAATTGTTGTTGTAGCTGCAAAATTAAAATCAATATCTAGCAAATTAGAATCAATTTGTTCATCTCCATCTTCTGAAACAGGGCTTGTGGTAGCATAAAATATTTTATAATTTGCAAAATTATTTTCTTCTGTTTTTGCTCCAAAATTTAGAACAATACTTTCACTATTTTTCTGATTTAGGGTAAGTGCTCCTGGGGCCGTTGGGTCCACAGTGTCAAGCAAGACTAGCTTTGTACTCGGAGTAGACTGGTCAGCGATACCATCATTAATCGTTGACCTAATACAATAAGTTCCTTCCACATCTGGAACATCTGTTTTAGCAAGCCAATCAAAGGCAACATAGTTTTCTCCTGGTGCAGTCCAAATCCAACCAGTTGACGAACCTACTTGATAGACCAAGTTATTGTCAACTTTAGGGTCTCCATAGTCAGCAGAAGTATAGGCATCACGAGAATCAATTGTAGCTATATTAGGAGTAGTAAAATAACAAACCGCTCCTGCCACATACTCTATTTTGGCTCGCAAGGTATTGTCATTATCAGCATCATCAGCTTGTAGCAAAATATCTACTGCTCCCGTACCATCTAATTTCTGGATTGTAGAAACCATAGAACCGGTTGGAATTGTAAATGAACTCGTGGTTGTTGTTGCTAGCTCAATAGTCGAGCTAGCGCTGTTGCCGGCCTTGTCGTATGCCCAAAGATTTATTACATAAGCAGTCCCAGCAGACAAACTCCCAATATCAACAGAAGGAGTTCCATTATAATTTTGATAATCTAGAACGCTTGGGTTTAAATATTCCAAATCTAATTCAGTAACCCCCGACGAACCTTCTTTATAAAATACTTTATATTCTAGAAAATTAATTTCAGTAGTTGATGCTCCAAGTCCAACCGTAATACTAGTTGGAGTAACACTTATGTCGGTCAAAGAACCAGGTGCTGTTGGCGGAATAGTATCAATTTGAAAATTTGGATTCGCTCCTGGCACAACCCAAGTAGAACATTCTCCATCAGCATCGCATGAAAGAACTTGCCATTTATATGAACCGTCTGGAATGGCAGTAACACTGGTAGTTCCAATATAGGGATCATATCTGAAAAAATCTGGAGAGCTAGTTGCAACATACCAAATATATGAAGGGCAAGACTCATAGGCAGTTCCATAAACACAAGCTCCAACGGGAGTTGAAGTAGATGTTGTAAAGAAATTAGTATTGTCAATTACTTCATAATAAAGTGTAATTGTTTCAGCCACATCAGGGTCAGTTGCTTGCGCTACCAATTTAACATTATTTTCACTTATCCAGTTTTGATTGTTTATCACAGTAACTTCATCGTCTAAAAATTGTCCTAAATCCGTAGGAGTAGTTGGAGCAGTATTGGCTGGGGAAGTTGTCAATTTTGGATAGCCATCTGTATTGTAGTTTGTAAATATTGTATCGTCTGATTCTACCATTCGAAAACAATAATTTGCACTCGAGCTAGCATTGTTATCGTAAAGAACCCAGTCCCATTCAGCCAGCTCTCCTTTGGCGACATGATTAATCACAACAGCACTTGGATTTTCTTCTTCGTATGTTTCTATTACAGTAGAAGATGCGAGTAGAGTCGACGAAGCAGAAACTCCATCAGAAACGCTCGGGTTGTTATAAGCCTCCCAGGCTTCACCGCTTCCAATATCTCCAACATCAGTCCAAGTTCCAACAGCTGTGCAATCAGCATCTTTTCCAAATTGTAATTTAAAACTCTTTGATGAAGTAGCCAAATCTTCTTTGCTTACCGCAACATTCATTCTCAATCTAAGAGTATCAGCTAAATAAACTTGAGAAATAGATGTATTTTCTAAGGCTTTGCTTGTAAGCGGAATTTCTGAATCAATATTCTCATACCAACGCCAATCATTTTGAGTAAACTCTGGAGGAGGAGGTGCGTACTGATATGTATAAGATAATATTCCATTCATCTTGGCTCCTCCTGTTCCGCTCCCTACTCCATTATTTGAATAACAAGCTGTATACTGAGTACTATTAACCGCCAAAAGAGCAGAGGAAACATCCTTGTAAAAACGAGAAAATGCATTTGCGCTATCAACTCCTGTTAGATAAGTATTTGTACAAGTTGGTGTCGTAGTAGAAATATTTGCGTCCAGAGAAGCATTTGCACCAGTTACAGTGCCCCCACTATCTGAAATCAAATAACTTGGTTCGAGATGTCCCCCTAGCATAGTCTTTGTTCCAACTATTTCTGGAGCCACTATTCTTGCTACAGTACTGGTTGATGATTGAGAATTTCCGTTTTCACTACTTTGACCAGCATATAAATTAATGTTACTTAAATATCCATTAGATTCATCTGTATAAATATAGGTAATCATAAGCTCAGCAGAAACGCCCGCCTGACTGGCTGAACTATTGGTTGTGTTTACTGTAACAGTCTTTGGAGTAACACCGTTGGCGAGAGCAAGCTCAGCATAATCAGATGATGGGATAATATGATAAATGTCGAATGTTGGATTAACTGCCACTGGTGCAGGGTCGTAATTATAAACATAGTTTCCTGACTGAAGATTTGTTCCAACCTGTGATGAAACTGTTACTGAACTTCCTCCGGCAACATAATTACTACTGACTATTCTAACCCAGGCATCTTTAATTGTAACTACTCCACTTGATGCTCCGTTTTCAGGGAAATATACATCAGCTGAAGAATTTGAAAGAGCTGTGCTCGCCCCGTTATTTGTTACTCCTAGAGGAAATGAAACCGTTCTTGTTTTTGTCGCCTCCGTACTTGAGGAAATATATGTCATTGCCACTTCCCCTCCCATTAAAAAATAATTGTAAGCAAGGGAAGAATTAGGATGCATCTCTAGACTTTGGGCAACATTTGGAGTGAGCCCTGGAACAGACCCGAAGTAGTATGACAATGGCTTTGACTGAGAGCCGGCGTTTGCAACCTCATGAATTACCGTAGCGGAATTAATATTATAAGTCTCAATATTTACATCGAAATCTATGTCATCAGACTTTGTAGAATTATTATGATCATTTACAATCTGTCCTACGAACCAATCAGAAATACTTGAACCATATTCAGGAATATCCATTTGATAGGAAAAAGTTGGGCAGTCTGTATTTAGAGTACACCCGTTAGCTTGAGAGCTTAGTCTCGTTCCGCTGTGCCCCGCAACATCTGAATCAAGTGGGTAGTAAACTGTATTAGTAACATTACTTGTAACAGAATCATCGTAGACATAAGTTACTACTAATTTAGCTGAAGCATAGGAGATGGAATTGGAGGCTCCTCCTCTTTCAATTCGATACCCAATTTGTCCTTCCATGTTTGCGCTCGCCCCAGCATATGCTGCCAACTGAGTTTCACTGGTGACGTCATAGAGTAATCTAATCTGATTTGATTCAGTTTCATCGTAAACCAAAACTGTATTCTCATCTTTTAAAATCCTATTTGTTCCCGAGAATGCATCTGCTGTACAAGGCTCAACGCAAGTATCAAAAGCTAAATTATAACCACTATAATTTCCTGCATTATTTGTATAAGCCTCAAACTGAGCCTCAAAAATTATATAGGCGTTTTTAATCTCTACATCAGACTCCCCTAGTAAAAAATTAAAGGTCGAAAAAGTATTATCTGTATCAGAATTATCACCAGTAGATCCATTACCATAATTTATGCCTGCAAAGTATGTAACTGTTTTGGCTTTTCTTGGCTTTGCTTCTTGAGTAGCATAGCTCACTTCTGTGGAACTCGCTTTATTCCCATAATCATCATAAGCCCAAATATTAAAAATATAGCTTGTTTCTGGCTCGAGGTCATTTACTCTTGTGGTGAGTGTTCCATTAAAATTTAAGTCTAATAAATCTTCATCGCTGTGTTCAGAATCAGATTCAGTAACACCGCTAGTTCCTTCTTTGTAAAATATTTTATAATGACTAAAATTACTATCAGTTGTTGTTGCTCCAAAAGTTAAAGTAACACTTGTGTCAGTAGAAGTTGACAGAGAAAGTGCTCCTGGTGCATCCGGGGAAACATTGTCAATTAAAAGAGTTGATGTTGCTGAAATAGTTTGATTAGCATTGTCATCATTGGCAGTTACTTGAATACAATAAATTCCATCCGCAGCAGTAAGATCATCTTTCGTATCCCAGTCAAATAGAACTGAGTTTGATCCAGAGGCAGTTGTAACCCAACCAGTACTTGTTCCAACTTGATAAGTGCTAGAATTATCAATTATTACCGAATCGAAATCAGCTGAAATATTTCCTGATGTTTCGTCCAAGGTCGGGTCTAGCGGCGTCCCAAAAGTACAGGCCGAGCCTGATTCATAGTCAATCCTAACTCGAACATCATCATCATTCCCGTCATCAACTTCAATAGATATATCAACGATACCAGTAGCATCTGTTTTTTGAGCAACAGAATTAACTGAAGAAATTGGAGGAACTAATTGAGCATTCGTTGTAGCCGTAACCTCCGTGGCCGCCGCTACTAAATTTCCATAATCATCATAAGCCCAAATATTAAAAACATACTGCGTGCTCGGAAAAAGGTCTGGAATATTTACAGTACTGGCCCCGTTATAATTAGCTAAATCCATGTCGGTATTTGTAAAAGATTCATCTGTAACTACAACTCCTGAAGATCCTTCTTTATAATAAATAATATACTTATCAAAATTTGTATCACTAGAGACGGCTCCAAAATTGAGAGTTACCGAAGTCCCATCAACTGAGTTGTTTGTCAGGGCCCCAGGTGTAGTTGGATTAACATTATCAACCGTAACAGTTTGAACAGCCGATGTTGTTTGGTCTACTGTTCCATCATTTGCTGTTAAGCGCAAACAATAATCTCCATTCCCTGTTGAAACATCTGTTTGAGAGTCCCAATCAAACAAAACAGAATTAGTTCCGGAGGCTGTTTCGATCCAAGCTGTCGCATTACCGATTTGATAAATATTTGAGTTAAGAACATTAGGATCGCCAAAATCAGCACTAGTATCTCCATCAACCTCACTTAAGGTAGGATCAGCCGTAGTTCCGAAAGGACAAGCCCCAGCAGAATATTCAATTTGAGCACTAACATTATCATCATCGGGGTCATCAATTTCTATCGAAACATCGACGACTCCACTGGCATCAGTTTTTTGAGCGGCACTATTAAAACTCCCTGTTGGGGGGTCATTTGGAACAGAATAATCAACTTGTATCCTCACCTGATCAACATATAATTCCCTAGGTTGACCATTGTTGGTGTTGCTGCCATAGATTCTTACATCTAGGTTTTGAATGTCAGACCAAGTCCAAGTTCCTGGAGCTTGAGCATCATTTGTTATATCAAAATAAAAAGTAGTTCCTGAATCAGTAGTCCCCATAGTAGCCCCTGTTAATGTTTGGGTAGATCCACTGGTGCTTCCACTAAACCTAGGAACAAGGTAGGCGCTAACGTCAGCAGATTCAGCATAAGCCTCAATTCCAATTTCGACACTATTTATAGTATATGTTTCAGAAGGAACTGAATTGGCATTTGCTTCTAAATAATTCGCAGAATCATCAACATTTCTTCTCGGAATATCTCTCTTGGCATATGTACCATCAACCGAATCCCAAGCATTGGCAGAATTTATCCAACCAATACTTGTACCTCCATCATATTCATAAACAGCATCAGAAGCTATTTGCCATTTCCTAGCCTCGAAAAATATTGTACTTCCTTTTTCATTGGCTACTTGAGCTGGTCCCAATAAAAAGAACTCTGGAGAAACATCAGGGGCATCAAAAACATATTTTAAATCATATGTTCCCCCAGACTGCCAATCAACTTCCCAAACAATTACTTTTTCATTCTCATGTTGCACCACCTGCGAATCTCCTTCTAGAGATTTTATTTTAAAACTACTTGGAATGAATTCTCTGAATTGTCCCTTAAAATCACTCTCGGGGGAGACTCTTATATTCATTTCGTAATCAGCAATAGGATATATTCTAGTAGGTCCAATTCTCTCTATTGCAAATTCAACATTACTTCTAACTTCTACGCTATCAGTAATCTCATAAATTCCATTTTCTGTCTCTGCTGTAAGTCTTAACTCATACTCCCCTATTGCAGATAAACCATAATACGCAAAATAATCTGGGCTATCAATTACATTGTCTGGTCCACAAAGTGGATTTCTTTTTAAAAGACCATTGTCAGTTCCAAGTCTTACAATTTCTCCACCAGGAGAAACTACCTCTAATAACAAATCGGCATCACAAATTGTATGCCCCTCATTGTCTAGAACTGCCATTTGAAAATAAGCCACTTCTTCAGACTCAAAGATTGATTTATTAATATTTAGAGCAAGTACACCCCAAGTAAAATCTTGGATATAACTTAAAATAAAATTCCCATCATTTACAAGTACTTCGATTGAATATTCCCCTGGCTCAAATTGACGAATATTATCATCAATACTTATTTCAAACTGACCATTTTGCAGATATGTTACAATGGGTTTTAATTTATTTTTATTCTTTTGAGCATCTAGGAGATTGGCTTCAATCTTTATGTCCTTATACTCATCAACAAAAATACCAGCTAAACCAGCTCCGAGTTTCTTAAATAATCCTTTTCTCGTTTTCTTATATTCAAATACATATTCTGGACTATTGTCTTTTGTAAAATACTTAATATCATCTAGAGCATTTATTTCTCTGTCAATATTTTCATCTTCACTGGCTGGAATTAAGCTCTGATCTTCCTCTATCGAAGAGTCTTCATTTGCTTCTTCATAGTCAAGTTCAATCCAAAGAGCGTCAATAAATAGATTGGTTCTTCTACTTCCCCTATCCTCAAGTATTTTACCTTCATACCTTACTTTAATTTGCAGGTCCGAAAGATTATTTATCTCGTCAAGGATATATACTGGGAAAGTAAAATAATCTTCTTTATCTGAATTGGCGATTTTTTTATCTATATTCAAACTAGCAATAGTTTTCCAATCTAGTCCATCAAAAGAATATTCAAAAATGATTTTATCATCTTTAATATTACTGAAGGCCGCCAAAGATGTTTTTAGAGATACTTGATTTATAGAATCCCTAGAGTAATCCACCGGAAGAGAAAATCCTGAGACCAAAAGAGAATTATTTATAAAATTCTCATCTATTGAAGTGGGAGCTTCGTCTTGTGCACGAGCAAAATTAAGCTCAAACGTTTTGAAGATAGATTTGAATCCTTTAAAAATAGAGCTGACCTCATCTATCTCATCTTTAGTCTCTTCTTTCTCCTCCTTAACTTCGACTGGCTCTTTTTTGATAATGTCTTCACTACCAATCTCTATCACTTCCTCAACTGGCTCATCAGAAGATTCTTCTTTGGTACTTTCTTTGAGCAATTCTTCTTTATCAGATTCTTCAATTATTTCCTCAATATTCTCCTCCTCATCTTTCTCGGTCTCATCTTTGAAACTTGTCTCTTTTTCAACAACAAAATCATCCTCGCTCAATTCATCCTCCTTGTCTTGATTAGTTTCATCTAGATAATTTTCATCGTCAAAAATATTGTCTTCAAAATCAACATCTTCCTGGAACTCTTCTTCTGCTCCTAGAACTTCTCCTGTGTTAGTGTCATCTTCTTTGGTCGATGAAAAAGAAATAAAAGCAGAATTTGTAGAGCTAAATTTATCAAAAGAATCCTCGAATGAAAGATCTTGAAACAAAATATTACTTGGTTTTTGCCAAGATAGTTCATGTTCATTAAACTCAGTATTAAATGTATCGGGAAAAATATTTATCTGTGTATTAAAAGCACTAGCCGTAAACAAATATTTATGTGAGTAATTTCCAAAAAACAACAAAAATAGAGCAAGGAAAACTAGCTTAAATACCAAAGATTTTGATTTTGATTTTCGAAGAATTCGCATGGGGACAAATATCAAGAAAAGATTAAATTTTTACGCTAAAATTAGCAGTTAAACTACTAAAAGATTCTAACTGTTTTTCGCAGTATTTTTATATATATTTAGAAATATTATACCACATTTACCTACTTATTTACAATAATTTTTTCTATTTTAGCGTATATAATTTATTAATTCATAAACTTTTTTATTTAGGAAATTAGATATATTATTATTTAAGAAAACAAAAAATCTCCAATCATGAGGTTTGGAGATTTTTATAATTTTTACTATCAATATCTATCTACTTGCTTCAATCATTTGAACTTCAGAATTAGAACCGAGTTCCTCATAACATGATCCGACTGAAATTTGACCTGAATTAAATTTATATAAATAGTAACCAGTCATCGCAAAGGAAGCATCAGCTGAACCAGGATCAACAGGAACATCTGCTATATAACCCTCATCTATTAAGTCATATAATTCGACACAAGCATCCTGGAGAGTGACTGAAGGATTAGCACAGGCTGTATTACACCCCGTTGTCGCATCTCCTACTTGATAATAAGTATTATCAGTCATTGCCATTATATTGGCGTGATAATCACCTTTATTGTCAACCTGATCCAACTTAATAGCAGAGAGTAAAGAACTTACATCGGAAGAGCGAACAGCGTTCCTTGAATCCTGAAACCGTGCCATTGGATTTAGGGCGACCATTACGATCCCTGCCAGAATTGCTAAAACAGCGATTACAATTAATAGCTCTACTAAAGTAAAACCATTTTTAATTTTTAATTTAAACTTCTCTTTTCCCATATTTTTATTATTTATAATAAACTACTCTAATTTTAACACAATTATCACTTTTTTAAAATTAATCAATAATATTTACAAAATAATCTGATATCCAAACCAAACTACCATCTTCTAAAATTAAATTTGCCCACGAGTCAAGCTCTCTTATAAAATCATATGTTTCTCCCTCAACAGCTTTTGCTACAACTGAAAAGTTTGTTCCAGGTCCTTTTCTAATATTAATTAGCTTGCCATTAGTATTTATAATCAAGGCTCTTTTTTTTGTAACATCTTCAAGCTCATATATTTCAATATCATCATTGTGGCTTATTTCTACCTTAATTTTTGATTTATAGAGTGTTGGAAAAGCAGTGCTTTCGATTAAATCTTCTTTTATTATATTCATTTCATAGTCGACCGAACCTTTCAATTTGTCTGAAATTTTCTTTTTGATAATTTCATTCAAATCGTTTTTATCTCCAATAAACCAATCTGTTTCTAGGGGGAAAATCAAAGATTCATTATTTAGAACATCGCCAAGGGGTTCTTCCCAATAAAATTCATTCTCTTTGCTTTCTATAGAAAGATTCTCTTTCGCTTTTTTTAGAATATCCTCCTTTGTGCTTGGTATATCAAAAGTCATTTTATATAATCTCCCTCCAATTTCATTTTCTCTTAAGATATCATCTGCAGCGAGATGAACATCATAATAATACGTAGTTTTATATAAATATTTTTGGGGCTCAATTTGAACAATATTGTCTGATTCTTTGTTTGAAAAATAAAAATAATACGATGAAGACAGAATGAAAAAAGACAACAAAATTATAAGCAGGTATACAAAAATATATTTTTTAATACCCAAATTTTTATAAAAAGAAAAATTAATTATATTAAGAGTCATCCTTCTCTTCTTAAAACAAAGGTCTTGACCATTAAATTCACCTCTTGCAAGAGCTAGGCTAGAACAATACAGGGGTTTTATTTTATATTCTTTTAACTGTTTAGTGGGAAGAATAAAATTAAACTCTAAATCGTCTATTTCTTTTTTTAAATACTTATCAATCCCCTTTACGCCAGTCAATTCTCCAAACAAATATATTTCTTTTATTTCCCTCCCTGTTAATTCCTTAATATACAAAATACTTGACTCTAGTTCACTAAGTATTGGGTATAAAAAATTTCTAAGTAAAGAACTTTTTTCATTTTTTTCAAAGATATCAATGTCATTAAAAGTATCCAAATCTAGTTCATTAAACAATTCGTAATCCAAATTAATTTTATAACTGTAAATAATCTGATTTTCTAAAAAAACAGATATACCAGTTTCGCTAAAATCGATACTGAGTATTAATATGTTGTTATTATTTCTTTCTATAGTTTGATTTAGAGCGATATCTTTTGGTACAAAACAACTAATATTATATCCCATCTTTTTAAAAAATATATCCCAATCATTGACATAAGTTTTCTCGAGGGCAAGAGTATAAATTAAAACTTCACCTTTATTACTACCTTTAATATTTTCAATATCATGTATGTGCTTATATAATATTTGATATTTTTCAATTTTTTTTGGTAACTTTTTACTTAGCTTTTCAGCAATTGTCTTGTCAGAATTTTTATTCTCTAAATCTAGGGTTAACAAATGTGAATACAAATTGTCTTCTTGAACTCCAAAAATTATATTTCCTTTTTTCAACTTTCCATGTATACCAGCACCTAATAGCCCTTCAATTATTTTTTTCAACTTTACCTTATCTACAATGTTTCCATTTTGAACAATCCCGCTTTCGATTCTACTTTTAGCAAAATTACTAACAACACCATGGCTAGCAGCAAAAGACATCTCAAGTATTTCAATCGAGTTGTCACTTATATTAATTCCTAATTTTCTTTTTTCAAATAGTTGCATTTACTTAAGATTATATGAGATTATTTTTATCTCATCTGTATATGATATAAGGACTTCAATTTCTCTATAATAATTATTTATATTAGCTTTAATGTTTAATATTTTTAACCCAGAAACATTGTCTATATTTATTATACACAATCCTTCATTAAGGGACAAAGAAAAGTCTTCAAGTTCGAGAGAGTTATCACCCTGGATCCTTCCTAAAACATCTTCTAAACAAGAATCTGCTAGATACAAAGATTCTTTGCTCCCAATGTAATCACTTGACATTTCGAGGTCCCCAAGAGCCAGAAAACTGGCAGTTGTTGCCATTAGTAAAGAAGTAACCGAGATTATTACTACTAAAAATATTGTGCTTAATCCCCTCTTATTCATAATTATCGAGTGGTAAATGAATTATAATATTTCTTTGTATATTCAAACTCTTTTGAGGTTCCATTTCTGGCCTCGAGAGTAAATGATATCTTTATGTTTGTTTTATCAGAAACGCTCGCAAAAAATTCTAATTGATTTATGTCTATTCTATCCGATGTTAAAGCATATGAACTAGCTCCAATTTCTTCAACATAAAATTTCCTGTTATCAATATAGAACTTTAAATTAGGGTTAGCTTCTGGCATATCAAGAATCAAAGTAGAGCTTGCAATATTTTCAGTAGGATAGATTATATTTTCTGAATTTATTATATTCTTTTCCAGAACACTAAAAATAAACCTAGATTCATTCTCAAGGTTAGAGATAACATTATTTTTTATATTAACTACATTAATCATCAAAATATATGACACTAGGGCTGTGATTGAAACAGAAAAAACAGCAATGTATACTATCACTTCCACCAATGTAATCCCTTTGTTGTTTTTAGGAGCCCTATTCATTTATTTATAATATATTTTTATTTTTTCAAAAGAAGGTGTTTGAGATATCTCTCCTTCCATAATTACTTTATATTTTATCCATTTATCTTCATTATGATTTATATTAATTAGCTCACCTTCTGAATTCTCAAAATAATCACTTTCATCTCCGTCTTCTCCCTCTGGCCCAGACCAAGTATTTGACCAATTAACTGGTGTTCCTCCTGAATCACTAGCAGTTTTTATTTGCACTCTTATCTTGCAATCATTACAAGTTTCAGGAATATTTTCCTCCCACAAAAGACTAGAAAAAATTCCTAAGTCGACTGCTCCAAAGGCTGATGATTCAAGGCTTCCGTCTAGTGCAAAAGTGCTAGTGCTTATTTCTTCCAAACTCAAAGAGTTATCTGCTAGAATATTCAGCGACTGAAAATATTCATCACCATTAAGAAGTATTTCTTGTCCTGAATTTCCCAACCATGAATCTTGCTCCCATATTTTTGATTGCCAGTTAGTAAAAATAACACTATTGTTAACTGACAATGTCTTGAGATTGTCTTGCCAGGAGACTATTGAATCAAGGGCAAGAGAATTAATATCTAGGATTGCGTTAGCATCCAGAGAATCTACAATATTCCCCAACTGATCTCTATATATAGGGCTAAAATCAATATATCTAATAAATTTTTCTAATCCCTCCCCTGTTCCTTCTCCAGCCAAAGACCATCCATTCTCAAAAACAAGAGCGCTTTTCATAAACCTAAGTTCATTCCAAGCATTACCCCTTATGCCTCTTGTCGCTTCTAACCCTTCTTGACTCAAATTGCTAGCAAATGAATAATCTGCCCCTTTTTGTAAAACTGAGATACTTCCCAGAATCATAGAGACAAGAGCAGAAGCAAAAATAACAAAAATTGCGACTGAAATAAGAACTTCAATCAAAATAAAACCACTAAATTTACTAATTTTTTTATTCATCATTCAATAAATATCGCTCCAAATTTATTTATTCTTATACTTTTTTCATTCGCCCCTTCCGGTGAAAACAAGAACACCACTTCATTGTCGGGAGTACCCGAGCCAAGCAAAAAATTTATATCAGTGTTTTCTGCAGGAGAAACAAGTTCCAGGGAACTATTGAAGCTAATTTCAAAATCTTCATTCAAAACCCTGGTCTGGAAAGAATTACCTTTATAAAAAACAAATTTGTTAGCAACTACATCCAGATATGCCCCAAAAGAAGAATCATTAAGAGAAGAAAAACTTTTCTGTCTGGTTCTTTTAAGTAAATTTTCAATTTCAAGCATGCTACTGCGTGAATAGGTCTTGTTTGAAAAATGAGAATAAACAGGAAAGGAAACTAGGCCCAAACTACCAATAATTGCAATAACAATCAAAAGTTCAATTAAAGTAAACCCGCCTTTTCTAATTTTTCTAGAAGAAATAAACATATGACTATTTGTAAACTGATCCGGTTATTTGATATATAGGGCTTATTATTGATATAGCCAACCAGCCGACGATAAGTCCTACAAAGATAAGCAAAAAAGGTTCTATTAAAACAGAGATTCTTTTAGTTGCTTGGTCTAGTTTTGCTTCATTTATCTGGGCGAGTTTTTCAAGAGTTTCTTCAAGACTACCAGCCTTCTCTGCTACCCTAATCATAGAAAGACTCAATTTTGAAAAATATTTTTCATACTCAGCCATAGCCTCTGATAGTTTATTTCCGCCAGATACTTTTAAAGAAATTTCTTTTAAATAATTTTTATAATAAATATTATTTAGAGTCTCACTTGTTACAAGAAGTGCCTCGTCAATAGATATACCGCTCTTCAATAGAGAACTTAGAGTTCTTGAAAATCTGGCAATATTAGAATAATGAGAAATATTTTTTACTAGAGGGGTATATAAAACAAGTAAATGACTAATTGGTTTAATAAACTTTTGTCTGAGTAGCCATGTCAAAAAAACAAGAGAGCCAAAAGTTTGAATTAGAAATAATATAATATTATTTTCAACATAATTTGAAAAACTTATCAAAAACCTAGTTGATGCAGGCAAATCAACTCTTAATCCTTCAAAAATTGGTGTTATTTTCGGTAAAACAAAAATGGATAAACCGATTCCCAAAATAAAGCTCATGGCCAGGACAACTCCAGGATAGACCATGGCATTTTTAATCTTGTCACTTAGCTCTTTTTCTTTTTCTAGCTGAATACCCAAATTAGAAAGATTTTCCTCCAGACTCCCAGATAATTCTCCTGCCCTAACTATAGAAATAAATAAATTGGAAAATATTTTTGGGTGTCTAGTAAAAGATTCAGCCAGACTGTTCCCAGCGGAAACAGAATCTGAGATATCTTGATTAATAATTTTTAAAAGTCCCCTAGATTGATCGCCAATTACGTCTAAACTTTCTACAATAGAGAGGCCTGAGCGCAACATCATAGAAAGATTACTCACAAAAAAAGACTTATCAGACAAGTTAAGTCTTCCAAAATATTTTATTTTTTTGTTTCCTCCTCTTGTGTTCATAATTTAATCTTTAGCAACTCTCAAAATTTCACCTAAGCTTGTTTCCCCATTTAATACTTTTTCTATTCCGTCTTCCATCATAGTCTTCATTCCTTGTTTTCGAGCTAATTCTTTTATTTCATCGCTAGATGCTTTATTTATTATCAACTCCCTAATTTCATCTGTTATTTCAAGTATTTCAAAAATACCTATCCTGCCTTTATAACCTGTGTTAGTGCAAAGTTTACAGCCGCTCCCTTTGTAAAAAATAAGAGAAGAAAGTTTTTTCCCTTTTAAGTCCATTGCCTTGAGTAATGATTTATCTGATTTAAATATTTTTTCTTCTTCTTTACCCAGAGAATATGAAACTCGACACTTCTCACATAATTTCCTAACAAGTCTTTGCCCAATAATGATGTTAACAGTAGAAGCTATTAAAAATGTCTCAACTTTCATATCATCAAGACGAGGCAAGGTCGTTGCAGCATCATTGGCATGCATGGTAGACAGAACCAAATGACCAGTCATGGCAGAATTAATAGCAATTTCTGCTGTTTCTGCGTCTCTAATTTCACCAACCATTATAATATCGGGGTCTTGTCTAACTATTGCTCTTAGACCGGAAGCAAAACCAAGATTAGTTTTTTTGTTGACCTGAATTTGATTTACTCTCTCAATATCATATTCCACTGGGTCTTCAATTGTTGAGATATTTACTTCTTCGGTGTTCAGAACTTTAAGCAATTCATAGATAGTTGTTGTTTTACCTGATCCTGTAGGGCCTGTAACCATTATTAAGCCATGTGGACTTTTTAAATTATTGTCTATTATTGCTAAATCTCTTTTTGAGAATCCAAGACTTGATAATTTTTTTTGCCTATTTCCAGAAGCAAGAAGTCTCATAACCACTTTTTCACCGGAAGTAATCGGAATAATAGAAACCCTCAAATCAACTGTCTCTCTGTTAATGTTAAATTGAAAACTTCCATCTTGGGCTGCAAAATGCTCATCTGTCCTTAACTTTGATAATATTTTTATACGACTTATTATTGAATCAAGATATTTTTTTGGTAGCTCAACTATTTCATGCATCACACCATCTATCCTAAAACGAATAGCAACCTTCTCTTTATAGGGTTCTATATGTAAATCTGAGGCCTTAGAAAAATATGCGTACTCCAAAAGTGTTTCGATTATTATTGTATTGGTTTGTGATATTTCTCCACTCTTTTTATCTTTATCTAAATTATTAAAAAGCTCATCAAATGAAGTCTTTATATCCTTTTTATATAAAACTAAACTGCCTTCAAAATCTCTCCTACTTATATAAAAAGGAACTATCTTCTTATCTAAAAATCTTTCTAAATTATGAATAGTTTCAATGTCACTAGGCTCCAGAAGGCCTGCCGATATTTTATTTCCACTTTTAGAAAATAAAATTACTCCCATTTTTCTGGCCACTGGCTCCTCAAGTAGCCCCAGAGTGTCAATATCAATCTTTTCCTTCCTTAAATTAACAAAAGAATAGCCCATTTTCTGCGCTATCAATAATCCAATTTCTTCATCTTTAATTAAATCCTTATCGATTAAATAATGACAAATTTTTTCACTATCTTCTCCTAATTTTTTTTTTGCTCTCGAATAATCATCTTCACTAATATAGCCTGGTTCAACAAGAATTTCTCTTAATTTTATTTCACTTATCATATAAAGAAAATTATTTAACAGTCTTCCTAATTTTTTTCACGATATCAGCTATTGTAAAGTTCGCTTTTATTAAATAATCATCGGCTCCTAGGGACATACATTCTTCAATATTTTCTTCTGCTGAAAAATTGGTAAGCATAATTATTTTTATTTTATTTTTATTTTTAAAGTCTTTGGTTTTTTTCAAGACCTCTACTCCGTTTATCTTTGGCATCATTATATCAAGGAGAACTATATCTGGAATGTTCTTTTTCATTAATTTTATTCCTTCATCGCCGTCAAGGGCCATAAGAACCTCAAAACCAGCTTTCTTCAATCCGAACTTCAGGGCTTGCGACAATAATAAAGAATCTTCTACAACAAGAACAAGTGTAGGAGAGTTTTTTTCGATTTTTTTTAAATTTTTCATAATTGTAATGAATTGTTAGTCAAGAATTTTCTTGATTTTATCCACTACCTCTCCTAATGAATAATTTGATTTAATCATATAATCAGTTGCTCCAAGCTCTTGTCCCTTCAAAATATCTGATTCTTGTCCAAGGTTGGACAATATTACAACTGGTATTTTTTTTAATAACTTTTCCTTTTTTAAGGCTGTTAAAACCTCAAAACCATTCATCTCGGGCATTATAACATCAAGCAATATTATATTTGGTTTATTTTTTTTAGCTAAATCTAGTGCCTTTTTCCCATTTTCAGCATGAATAACTTCATAACCAGCCCTTGCTAATCCATCCTTATAGGCAAGAGAAATAAATTTATCATCTTCAGCTAAGAGTACTATCTGTTTTTTAATTTCCTTCATATTTATTTATTATACAATTTTATTAGTTTTATTTTATTATAGCATTATTCTATGTATTTATTAATTTGCAATTTATGAAATAGACAAGCCACGCTCTCCTTCTTTTTTCTTCATTCCTTTCTTTGGCAATGAAACAAAAAAAGTTGTTCCTTTACCCTTTATTGATTTAAACCAAATTTTCCCCCCAGATGACTCTATTATCATTTTGGATACATAAAGACCAAGCCCTGTCCCTTCTGTTGCAACCTTAACAGCATTGTCTGCCCTAAAAAATTTTTCAAAAATTCTATTTTGCACCTTTTTAGGAATTCCTATCCCAGAATCACTAACCGTGACAATAAAATTATCTTTATTTTCTTTTACTAGAACCGTAACTTTCCCGCCATTTTTTGTATATCTTATCGCGTTTGTTAGTAAATTATGATAAACTTGCCTAACAAGACCCTTGTCTAGGGGGATAAGTGCTAAGTTCTTTTTTGCTCTATAATTTATTTTTACCTTTTTAATCGCTGCCAAAGGTTTCGCTTCTGCCAACAAAGAAATTAAAAATTTATCCAAATCAACAGGCTCTGGATTTATCATTAACCTGCCAGACTCTATCCTTGTAACATTCAAGAGGTCGTTAACCAGTCCCACCATTCGCTCTGTTGAATCATATACATTTGAAAGATATTCTTTTTGTTCTTTAGACATTTTCCCCACCTGTTCATTTATTAACATTTCTGTAAATAACTTAATCGCTGTTAAAGGAGTCCTTAATTGATGTGAAGCCACAGAAACAAACTCTGTTTTCATTTTATCTATATATTTAAGATGGGTTACATCTTGCATAATAATTGCTGAACCGATGATTTTATTTTTATAATCGTGAATAGGTGTAATCAAGACTTGATAAATATATTCTGTCTTATTTTTTTCTAAAATCAATTCTTCTATTTTGGTTAACTTGCCTTTTCCGAGTGCTTTTTTTACATATTCTTTTATTTCATAAGACTCAGTTTTAGTGAAAAAATCTTCCAATCCCTTTCCATCAGAAGATATTCCACAAAAGTTTTCACCTGCGGGGTTTATTAAACTCAAATTAAAATTTAAATCAAACATTAAAATACCATTACTAAGACTTCTTACCAAAGATTCTGTTTTTGACTGTTGAGTTTTATTTAGTAGCTGGGCATTAGCAAGAGCAATGGAAAAATTAGAAGTAAGTGTATCTAGATAAGATCTTATATCATCGGGAAAAGCATTTTTCTCCTTGGAGCACAGATGAATAAAACCTAGTTTCTTTTTACCAACTTTCAAATCTAAAAACAATTCAGATTCAATTTTAAAAGAATATTTTTCATGTGCGTTTTTCGAAGTTTTATATTTTTGAACTTTGGCATTATTTTTTTCTAGAGATAAAAAATCAATATTATTAATATTTTTTGATATTTTTTTAATAATTTCATTATCTAAATTAAATGAAAACTTATTTTTTTGATATGAACGATAAAATACATCTTCTCTGAAATCGTTAAGCTTTAGAAAAAAAGTAATAGCCTCAGTTTTGGTGTTTTCCATTAAATAGCTTTTCACTTTAAGAACAAGAGTTTCAGTCTCAAACACACTCGCAAATTCGCTACTAAGTATGGCTAAGGATCCTAGCTCCTTACCTCTTTTTTTAAGATCTTCATTATATTTTTCTAATTGTTCCTGTGTCTCTGATACATCTTCAAGAATATTTAGGGTAGCAAGTCTTTGAATCTCTTGATTCTTTTTATCATCTTCTGCTTTGTCAAGCAAAGATTTTAGTTCACTATTTTTCCCACTTAACTCATTTTTTAATATTCTTTCTTCGCTCACATCTCTAAAAATTCCATGCAAAAAGAATTGATTGGTATTTCTATTTTCTATACTAAATTCTCCTTGTAAATAGACCTTTTTTTTGCTTAAATCAAATAATTCTAACTCAATTTTAATATTGAAAACATTTTTACCTATCCCTGCAATATTTCCCTGATACTGAATATAACTTTTATCATTCATTATGTCTTTTATGTAAAACCCATCATTCTTTCCAAATCTTTTTTTAAATGCTTCATTTGAGAATTCAATTCTTCCTTTTTCGTCTAAAGTAAAAATATAATCGTTCGTATTTTTAAAAATATCTTTATATTTTTTTTCTGCAAGACGGACCAATAAATTATCAATAAAATAATTTGATATCAGGTAAAAAAGAAGCATGAAAAAAAGAGTTATGATATAGGAAGTGATGGCTATATCAAAAATAATTTTCTCTACGGATGAATATTCTTCTATAACACCAACATTCCATCCAGGGACGTTTATGCTTTTAAATTTCAAGAAATAATATCCGTCCACACCACTATAGAGATTATTGTTTTTCAATTCAAAAGCGAGGGAAGGAATTTCGTCCTCCTTATAAATACAATCATCTTCATTAACAGACTCCCTGCATGTGTCGTCAAATAATGATTTATCTTCTATCTCTTTTTGGGTAGAGGCAAAAATTACTCCTTCTGGAGACAATAAAAATAAGTCACTTTTTGATGCAAAAAAATCATCAAAAATAGCTGGTGACGTTTTTGCAACCACCACTGCGATTATTTTATTGTTCAATAAAATTGGCGAAGCAAAATAAGCCCCCTTTGCCCCAGAAGTAATTCCTTTTGCAAAATAAACTGAATCAGCTCCTTTTATTGCTTCTTGAAAATAAGGTCTAAAAGAATAATTTTTTCCTAAAAAGCTAACGTCACTGTTCCTATTAGAGCTAACAATTGCATTGCCATCAAAGTCCATAATATAAAGGATATCAATCCCAGAAGCCTTTATGTAGTCATCAACGTCTTTATATAGTGGACTATTAATATTATTTGCCTCATTCTCAACAAGAAGAGAAGAACTAGTAGCAGAATAATAAGAAGACAAAAAATCTTTTAATAGTCTATTTTGAGCAAATATCCGAGAAAAACTACTATATGCATTACTATGGTTATTAAAATTAGCCACTCCAGCATCAACCTCAGCCTCTCTATATACAAGAAGTTTGTTGCGATACTTATTTTTTGAGTCAATAATATATGAGTTCAAAAAAATAATACCTCCAATAAAAATTATAAAAAAAATAAAAAAAGTTTTTCTGGTTGACGACCAAAAAGGACCCCCATCTTTAAAGGAAACATCCTTTATAAAATTATTTATTAACAAAAAGGAAGTTAAATAAAACAGAATAGAGCTAAAACCGAAATATACATACTGATAATATTGATTTTCAAACAAGGCCGTATTTCTTCCAAAAAACAAAAACGATAAAGTTATTATAAAAATAACTGCTAAAAGATTATTTAAACTTAGCCCGTGATTTTTATCATCATTTTCTTTGCAATCTAGGTAGAAATAATATGCCCCTAGCAATCCGACGCTGAAAACGAAAAGTGGAACTAACTCTTTATGATAAAAAAGTGAAACAAAAAACAACAAGAGAAGAAGAAATTTGATAAATATTACTTTTCTTTTTTCAAGATTATAAAAATTTGAAATTTTTTTTAAATTTTCAAAAAATAAATAAAAAATAAGGAAACAAGAAGCGACTGCTAATATTTGTTTTATATATGAAAAAATTAATTCGTTTGTCTGTAAAAAGACAAAAGAAAATTCTTTAATTCCATACATAAACAACCAAAATGATAAAATAGCGAAAATCTTATTTTTATTCTGCTTTCTTTTAAGAAAAACAAAACCAAAAATTGTTGAAGAAACAAAAAAAGACAAAACATAAATTATCTTCAAAAAATCAATATCAATTTGGAAATATAAATCAAACATATTTTCTTATTCAGTTTTTTTTAATTTTTTAATTTCATTCTTCAAGTCTATCATTCTTAATTCTCTGTTGACTGCAATGTTATTAAATACTTCTAGCTCATTATTTCTTTTTTCTAAATCTTCTTTCTTTCTTTCCATTTCAGTGATATCTTCAACGATTATTAAAACACTCGGAGAATCTACCTCTCCCACTGGCAGCCCAATAAAATTTCTCATTGTCTCTTTTTTCCCAATAACAGAAGTATATTTTATTGCCTCCATTCTAAACTTATTCCCATCAAAACAGCTCTTTATTTTATCTAAAAGCCCAATATTTTCATATGGTGCGTGTTTTAAAAAATTTATACTAACAAAATTATCAAATGTTCTCCCGGACATCTCAATCATTTTTTGATTAACATAGATAGCTCTCCCCTCTTTATTAATAACAAACATTCCTACGGGAGAATTTTCTAAAATATCTTTATTCAATCTATTAATATTAACCAATTCTGTCTCTCTTTTTCTGGAGTCTGTTATATCGTGAGCTATTCCACATATTCCAATTATCTCACCCTTTTTATCAATAAGTGGAGTTTTTGTTTTTTGAAAAATTCTTTCTTCTTCATTAATTTTTTTTACAACATCTTCTTTTATTGTCTCTCCTAATAATACTCTATTGTCAAGATCTTTAATTTTACTTATTTCACTCTTTGAATAAATACTAGAATCATCTTTCCCAATTAACTTTGAATTTTCTTTTTTAAAATACTTTTCCGCAACCGTATTTATGCGTGTGTATTTTAAATTTTTATCTTTTGTAAAAATAACATCTTGCACCGAATTAACCATAGAAGATAAGATTGTCTCACTCTCACTTAATAACATTTTATCATTTTTTTCTTCTGTTATATCAATATGATATTCGACAATTTTAGTTAGCTTTTTCGCTTTATTAAAAATAGGGTAAGCCATCAATCTAACATTAATATCTTTCCCGTTTTTGTCCTTATGTAAGTGTTCAAGAACAACTAGTTTTTTCGTTTTTTTTACTTCTCTTACGGGGCATACATGATCAAGCTCTGAGCAAGGTTTTTTTGAACCATGAGATAACTCATGACAAAACAGACTATTTTTATTGATGTTTTTCTTAATTTTAACATTAGTAAAAGAAATACTATAATCATCGACGTTTATTATATAAAATGGATATGGGAAAAATTCAAAAAGTTTTTTAAACTCTGGAAGATTATCTTTTCTTAGCTCATTCCTGTTATTTTTGCTATTTTTTTTAATCATAATTACTTATAAAATAAATAAAAAAGCCCAAAAAATAACTTTCTTGTTTTTGGTGTATTTTTAATTCCTCCTTCATACTTTGTTTATCTTATATAACTATTATAACATAGATGGGTATTAATTAACAAAAATATCAAAGTATTCTAAATTCTAAAAAAACACTAGTTCCTACTCCAATTTTACTTTCTAATTTTATTTTTATTCCATACACATCTGCTATTTTTTTTGCAATAACCAATCCAAGTCCAGTCCCTTCAATGTCTGTATTGTTTGAATTTCTAGGTCTATAAAATCTTGTAAATACTTTGGATTGATCTTCACTTTCTATTCCAACCCCATTGTCAGATACTTCTAAAACAGCTTTTTTAGAATTTATTCTTTTTAATTTTATTTCAATTTTTTTCTTTTTCTTTATTCCAATATATTTTGCTGAATTACTTACCAAATTCGTAATTAATTCTTCAATTTTATCGCTATTGGCGCTTATATTTATTCTAGGATCTACTGAAACATTAAACTTAATTTCCTTTTCATTCATAACAACATTAAAATATTCTCCCAATTCCTCAACCATCTTAGTCAAATTTAATTTTTGCATCTTCAGGGTTTCACTGTTATTATCCAATCTAGCTAACTTCAAAATATCATAAATAAACTTTGATAATTTGTTGATGGAATTTTCAAACTTTTTCAAGCTTTTTTCATCTCCTGTCTCTTTTCTCACTATATCGAGGTCACCCTTCAAGACCGTTAGAGGGGTTTGCAGACGATGAGCAATTTCTAACATCATTTGTTTTTGCTCTTTTTGAAGTCCTTCGATTTTTGCAGTTCTTAAACTAACTTTTTCTTCTAAGTTTTTTGAATAATCTTGAACTTGTTTATATAGTTTAGCCTTTTCCATAGCAACAGCAGCTTGCAATGAGATAGCTTTTAGAAGAGTCTTATCTTCACTATTATAAGAATCACCTGATTTTTTATTTCCAAGTAAAAAATAACCTAATATTTTTTTATTTATTTTTATTTTTAAAAAGAATTCAATTTTATTTTTTTCAGCAATTTTTAATAAAATATTACAAGAACCTCTCATTTCAAAATCCAAACCCTTGGTCTCTTTAATCTCTTTTATTTCCCAAATACTCACCAGTAAAGAATCCACGCTATTGAGACATTTAAAATTTTCCTTGTTTCTCATATCAATAACTTCAGCTAAGTCAATATTATTATCAGTTGATAATAATATTACATTTTCAACCTTTAATATGCCTTTTAGTTTTTCTAAAAATTCCTCTATTAAAGTATCGAGCTTAATATTTTTATTTAAAACTTCACTTAATTCATTCATGGCAGTTGGAAGATCGTAAGAATCTTTATAAAAGAATTTATCTGTGGCCCTTTTAAAAAACTTCTCGAGATAAGGAACGCCATAAATCCCTAAAACAATTGTAAAGATTGTAGCGATAATAGATTTTGTATTAGGGTTTGATTCTAAAAATATATTTAATACGAAAATTAATGATAAATAAAAAGAAATTATGACACTCAATATAATTGAGTAGTTTAAACTTTTTTGAATTACTAATTTAACATCTAATAAATTATGCTTAATAATTGAGTATGCAATCAAAAATACCATAACGAATGAAAATATTGGTCCTAAATTATTAAAATTAAATATTCCAAAAAATACTGGTAAAAATAAATTTGTTGTTAAAAATGTTACAATAAATATCCACTGCCCCAACATTATATAAAAAATCTGTTTTCTTAAAACCCCCTCGGATTTAATAAATTTGAAGCTTATAGCTCCTAGAGTAAGGGAAAACATAAGAATTACATAGACTGTAAACAACCCAATAACCGGTCCGAGTTCTCCGCCAATAAAACCATTCCCAACTTCTACTGTCTTTACCATTTTACTTGTTAGGGTAAGTAAAAATAAAGTGGTGGAGAAAAAAACAAGCGGATATTCCCAAAACTTTTTTATCCTTTTTCCTGCTGGGAATGAAATAGAAAAATAAAAAAGCGCCGTAGCCATAACGACGCCAAAAGAAAATGCCAATCTACTCCAGATTATTTGAGGCCAGACACCTAGAATAGTTAAAAACAATGAAAGATTCCAAAAGGCCAAAGACAAAGAAAAAGATGAATATAAAAATTTCAAAAACGGTTTTGAGCTTCTAAACCATACGATTAAGGCCATTAATGAATTTACTACAAAAACCGTTAATTGCAAAAGTAAAATAATATTTAAATAAAGGCTATTCATATTTTTCTAAGTAGAGGAATTGATAATGTATTGTGATAATTTTTAACCGAACCTAAAATTGATATTTTCCAATTATCAATTAAGAGTAAATTGACAAGTTCTTCTTGACAGGCCAAACACCAATAAGTATATCCATTTTCCTTGCTCCAAATTTTTGCAGCCGAGCAAAGTAATAGAAAAAATTTTGAACCTCGATATTTACCTTTTATAGCGACCCTTGAGGCCTCTAGAATTTTACTTCTATCTATATTCCCCAATAAGTCAAATTCTTCTTCCATTAAGAATCCTCTAGGTGTATCTTTTATTAATCTTACAGTTCCAATTATACCATCTGAGCTTAGCATTATAAAGGTTGTTGAAAAATCATCATAATAATCAATTTCTTGCCTATTGGGATAATCGCAAGAATTAAGAGAATTTATGTCATTACAATATACATCAAAACGCAAAGAATACGACGCCACCAAGTCCTCTTCTGTAACTGCCTTACTGACATAAAAAAACTCATTGTCACACTCTACAACCAACACTTTTATCGCTCTTATCAAGATATCGCTATCACCATAAACTTCTTCGCTCATAATTACTCTAAAACCAAATTTTTCAAGCATTTCAGTTAATTCTTCTTTATTAAAAAAATGATATATCTGATTTCTACCTAAATATTTAATAACAAAAAAATTAAAAAATAACACAAACAAAAAAGGTGGCAAGAACCAAAGAAAAGAAAAATAAAAATTAATCTTATCCTTCATATTCTTTTTTTTTAACATTGAAAAATTTTCTTTTAAAACATCAATAATGCTCGGGTTCTTTTTTGGATTTACCAAAATCAAATCCCCACCTAGGCGTAATTTTTTGTAAATATTCTTTAAAAAGATTTCAGAGTCATTTAAAGTATATAACACATTTATACAATACACTAGATCAAGAGAAGAATCTTTTACAAAAATATTGTGATTTAAATCATCCAAAGCAAACCTGGAGAATGGATTAAACGAATTTTTTATTTTTGCAAACAGAAGCATGACCCTTGAATTGTCAATTCCTAAAAAATCATATGGTTTTTTATGATTCTTTTTAATCACTCTCGCCAAATTGCCAGTTCCACAACCAAAATCAACAATTCTTTTTTGATTGCAATCAACCATACTTGATATTTTTTCAAGCATTGATTGGTAAGGTAACAAAAACAAAATAGAGTCGTAAAATAACGCATAAACTTCCCATAGTATTTTTCTCATCATATTTCTCTCCTTGTGAAGTGGGTTTATAATGCTATTGTTTTTTCTCCTTTATGAAACAATAGCTTTTAAAAAGAACCATGTTGCTTTTAATTATACAACATGAAGATAAAATAAATCTAAATTTTTTTAAAATAAAAAAAGAAGGTGTTTTACCTTCTTTTTTAGAACAATTATACTTTTATTTCAAATCAATCTTATACCCAATACCTGCCACTGTATATATTAATTTCTTTTTACCTTTTACATCAATTTTTTTTCTCAAACTAGCAATGTGTGATTCAATTGTGTTTGAAAAATAATCAACACTCATATCCCAAACATTTTCAAGAAGCATATTGCGAGACAAGACTATTCCTGCATTCTTTACTAGGTATTTTAAAAGCATATATTCTTTTTTGGTTAAGGTTATTTTTTTATCTCCACGAGAAACTTCATGTCTTGCGATATCAATAGTTAAGTCATCGATATTAATAATTTCATTTTCAACTTTTTCTGGCCTTCGTAGTAGTGCATTAATTCTGGCTAAAAGTTCGCTAACTTCAAATGGTTTTGTGAGATAATCATCTGCACCCGAGTTTAGTAAATCTACTTTTGTGGTCGTTTCAGAATTTACAGAGACCATTAGTATAGGAACACTCCTACCATCATTTCTAATTTCACGACAAACTTGTTGACCAGGTTTTTTTGGCATAACATTGTCAAGTAGAATAATATCATAATTATTCGTACGTGCCTTGAAAGAACCATCCTCTCCATTCATCGCTACATCAACTATAAAATGTTCTTTCTCCAAACTTTTTTTGATAAAATTAGAAATTTGTTTTTCATCTTCAACAACTAATACTTTCATAAAATTAAAATTATTATTAATGTTATAAATTAATTGTAGCACAAATAAAAAATAATAAAAATGCTAAAAATTCATTGTGTAATATTTTTTTATTTGTTATAATTAAAATATAATTTTATTTTAAAATATTTTAAGAAGAGAGGAGGTGATAATATGGCAACAAAGAAAAAAGCAGTAAAAAAGAAAGTAGCTAAAAAACCAGCGAACAAAAAGGTGGTTAAAAAAGTAGTTAAAAAAGCTGCTCCAAAAAAGAAGGTGGTTAAGAAAGTAGTTAAAAAAGCTGCTCCAAAAAAGAAAGTGGTAAAAAAAGCTGCTCCAAAGAAAAAAGCTGCTCCAAAAAAGAAAGTAGCTAAAAAACCAGCAAAGAAGAAAACTGTTAAAAAAGCTGCTCCAAAGAAAAGAGTAGTTAAGAAAAAAAAGAAATAGTCTTCATATAATTTAGTTTTAATACTAAAAATCTAGGGAGAAAAAAGAAAACGTTTCAATTAGAAACGTTTTCTTTTTTTGCAAGAATTTTCTATGTTGTTTTCTCGAATTTAAAAAGTAACGTTGCTTTTTAAATAATGTGGTGAGTTCTTTATTTTGTTTTCCTTTTTAAATAAATCTCTTTATTTACATCCTCAATTTCTTTTCCAATAAACTCTTCTGAAATATCTAGAGCATCTTGTAGCTTATCCTTTACTCTTTTCTCTGACTCAGAAAGACCTGTTTTTTTATCAGCTAATTCCATTAGTTCTTCAACTTCCTCACGTAGGGCAGTAAATATTTCTCCTAATTTTAATTTTGCTTCATCTGTTTCTCGGGCTATTCTTATTCTTTCTTCTCCAAACTTGTGTTTAATAAACCAAATATATGTTATTAATCCTAGTATTATTAAAAGTAAGATTAAAATAATCACTAAACCATAAGATTCTATTATGCTTGGAGCTATTACTACCAAAATGTGTTTGGATGTTTTGAAACTTTGGGCCCCTCTATCATCAACAATCCAAGCCTGAATTTCGTAATTTCCTTTTTCTAATTTTTCTTTATGAAAATATGACCAATTACCCTCTTCATCTGTTCTGGTTGTAAATACTTTAATGTCTTTATCAGATGTCCCTATACTTATATTTATATTTACAGATGGATAAAATGATTTTCCTCGTATAACCAACTCTTCATTTGTTTTTATTATATTTGGGATGTCTGAAATTATAGGTGATTTCAATGGTTCAACAAAAAAGTCAATAGAAGAAGAAGCAATATTCTGAGCATTGTCATAAATTATCAATTGGATATTGTGTTCACCTGGATCGACCCTGTCCATCTTATACCTTCCATTTGAAATCATTCCCGTTTCAAGAGTCTTAACTTCGTCTCCTTTAACAAGTTCGTAATAAGCTATTCCTGAAGTTTCATCGCTAGCATTAAAAACAAGTTCTGGTGAGGGATTGTTGTCATCTCCATCATTATCAACTCTAACACCATTTAAAATAGGTGATTTTGTATCAACTAAGAACTTTTTGTGAGCAACCATTCCCCATCCTGCTTTATTCTGATATTTAACGTGTATATACCATTCTCCATCCTCAACATCATCAAACTTTTTAGTTTCGATAATTCCATCAGGAATTGGTCCTGGGTCAGATTCGGCTTCGTCTGTTATGGATATACTTACCCCGGTCAGCTCAGCTAGCATTTTCCATGAAAATTCAGGATCATTATTTGAATACCACACATCATCTTCTTTGTGCGTCTTTGAGTTAATTTCTGGTTTTGGAGGCAATATTCCACGAACAACTTCTTTTTCTTCTGGTTCAGGTTTAGTTGGTTCAGGTTTTGGCTCTTCTTCTTTTGGCTCTATCAAAACATAGGTAGCATTACCATAACCCTCGACAACGTCCGTGCCTTTTCCATCTTGGGCTAAAACAGATCCAGAAGAAAAAGTAACCGAAGTATTGCCTGCTTTTTTAACATTGAAAACAATAGAAAAAATTAAACCAGCATTGCCTGTATAGGCACCTGGCAAACCTCCCCCGTATGAAATAGTACCAGCTGAATTTGAATAAGTTGGGTCAGTTACCCATAATTTAAAAATAGTTCCAGAATCAGAAAGTCTAGAAACACTTAAATATTCTGGATCAAATTTTAAACTTCCCTCTGAGGCATTAATACCAGGACTTCCTCCGCTATTAACCATTACTTTTGCAGTTATTGTCCCACCCTGAGTGTATTCACCACTAGATGGAGACAAAAACAAAGTTGCCCCCGCAGCATTAACAGTGGCACTAAAAAGTGGTAATAAATTAATAACAAAAAATGCTATTAATATAAATAAAAATTTTATCCTCCTCATATTTTAAAACTTTTAAACTTTTTGAATTTCTATTTTCATTTTACCTTTTTGTAATCTTAGAAAAGGCAATTTCAAAACCAAAATTCCATTTTTAACCTTAGCATCAATTTTAGAAACATCAACTTCTTGTGGTAGAATGATTTGTCTGTAAAACGAACCCCAAGAACATTCTTGTCTTAAGTAATTCTTAGCGTCTTCTTCTACATCAATCAAGGGCAACATCCTTTTTCCCTTTAGCGTTAAGACATCATTCTCATTCTCGATGGAAATATCAAGAGTTTGAACATTAATCCCTGCTACCAAAGCAATAATGTAAATTTCTTCCTTTGTTTGAAAAATATCTACATCAAGCTGCATAAACCCTTGAGGTTTTTTTTCTTTTTTTGGTTCTTCTTTCTTCGTGTGCTCGTCTGATTCTATTTTGTCTTTAATTTTATCTAGAAAGCCCATATTCTCCTTTAATGTGAGTTACAAAATAGATTGCTTAACGAAATTTTTATTTTTTGAGAAAATTTTTTCAATAATTTTTGAGATTTAGCATCGCTAAGTCGAAAATATTTTTGTAGAAATTTACCGAAAAATAAAGATTGCAGTAGTAAGCTATTTTGTAATTCGCATTATAATAATTATTTTCTATATTATAACACAATCTAAAAAATTTATCCAAATTTTTAAAACTGTTTTGAATTTATTATTTTGAAAATTTTAGTTTGTTTAGAATTTAAAATTTAGTGCTTAGGATTTGTTCCCTATCCTGTCCAATAAAACATCATAATAGAAAAATCGGTCAAATCAACATTCCCTGAATCATTTTGATCTGCGCATGCATTGTCTGTATTCCACCAATAAAGCATAATAGAAAAATCGGTAATGTTTACCTTCCCATCGCCATTAAGATCTCCGTTGGCACACTCAGTTGTTTGTTCTTCTACCTGTTCACCTACTCCAATATTTATTATGCCCGAGAATTCCGAATAGCCTAAACCCTCCTTGTATGATCTGGCTTTTAATCTATATTGCCCGCCAAATGCTTCGTCCGTATTTAAGATAATATTCCAAAGACCCAGAGAATCAACATCTGCTTGTTGTTTTATAATTTCCTCTTCTCTGAGAGCTCTTTCGAGATAGGGATAAAACCATACTTCTGTAAAAGTGCTGGCCGCCCCATAGCCGTGCAATGCCATTGAATTCCCTGGGTCAACTTCCATAATACTTGTATTGAGGGTTGGTGATATGAAAATATCTGAAACAGCTGATTTGGTCCCCTCTTCAACATAAAAGGTTGTGTTATAAGTTAATGAATTTTTTCCTTCACGATCAGCTGCCCAAATGCCAAAAGTATAAACTCCACGAGGAAGCTCATCTATCCCAAGACTAAAAACCCCAACACTATTTGCTAAAACATTTTGACTGGCTACTCCATCGACTAGCAGATAAACTCTGCTGCCTGGGTATGCAAAGCCTGAAAACTCAACTGCCGGGTCAGCTAGAGGGACATCATATGGATCAAGTGTACCAGAAGTGACGCCTGTTCCTCCTCCGCCGCCACCATCAGTTCCGCCATCATCAACAAGTTCATCTCCAATGCCATCCTCTGTAGATGTAGAATCACTATCCCCTGTTCCAACTTCCCCCTCAACTGATTCAACATAAAAAAGAATTACATAGTCATCAATATCATCAACAGCATATTGATCTCGACATCGTATATAATATGCATGAAAACCACCAGTAAGGGCTGTTAGAGTTTCTGAATGAAAATAGTTCCCAGTATATCCAAAATCATCTGTCATTGAAGTAAAGGGAGTATTTGAAGCTGTCGAATAACGACAATCAGCACTATAATTGCTTACTAAAGACATAATGGTTGAAACAGTTCCAAAAGCAAGTGTTCCCGAAGGAGAACCACGTGATCTTATTTTTGGCATATACGATGAAACTGTTACAGCCTCTACTATTGCTACCATTGGTTCTGCTCTATCTAGAAGATTATTAGAGCTATCAAAAGTTTCAACCTCAAGTCCATAGGAGCCTGCATCTCCTGGATTGATAATATATGTATCTCCAAATTCTTCATGGACAGCAATGTCACCAATTTTTATTTGAACATAAGCTCCGGCTGGAATACCTAAATTATTTCGAAGGGTTATTTCAATCGCGGAGGTAGTTGCTGACCCTGTTATTGAAACTCCATCAGCGGTAAAAATAGGAAAAGAAAACAAATTTCTTTCAACATACCCAGTATCTCTATCTGTTGAAGTTGCTAAATCAATATCAGTATAATCAAGAGCAACTGGGATTAAAAAAAAGTTATCTTCTGGAGAAATTTTTATTTTCCCACTTGGCGGAATAGCTTCTGTTGTCCTAAATTTTATTGTATGATTTGCTTGATATCCTGGACGAGAAGTAGTAATATAGTCACTAATTTGTGTTAAATTTTTTGCTTCAATTTTAGGAGCAACAGAAAAAACCATCACTGATAGCAATAAAATAATTTTAATTTTCCTATACAATTTATTCACTCTGTAAAAAATATTTAATTTCCTAATTACTGACGTGTTGTCTCGGCATTGTATTGGACTTCTTTTTTCTCCGCCAATCCATAACAAAGTTAATCAAAATAAGTAAAAATAAAACAACTATTCCTATTATCATCCCCCAGATTACTTTATTTTGTAGGACTGAGCTTGCAGATTTCAAATCTGTTTCTCTTTTGTCTAATTGAGACTCTCTGGTGTTTAGCCAATCTTCCTTGTCCTTCAATTGAAGGGCCAGTGTATTCATCGGGTTTGGAGGGACAGAAGCTGAAGAGCCTATCCCAACCGCTCGGGAGAAATTTGCTCCCAAATATTTTGTATAATCAATTGGACTAACACCGACAGTATGCAAAAACGAAAATAATATAAAAGAAAATAATAATATTCTAAATTTATGAATATGTTTTACAGTTTTTTTTAACACAAATTTTAATTTAAATTCTAACCACTAAATTCTAAACAAATTCTAATTTTTAAAACCCAAATTTCTAAAGCTGTTTTGAATTTTAAATTTAATTTTTTGTATTTATTTAGGATTTAGTTATTAGAGTTTAGAGTTTTTTATCTATTTACTTCACGCATCTAAATCCAACACCAATACCAATATAGGAAGGCTGGGAAACCAAATATGCAGAATATACTCCTGCCTCTTCTTCATTTGAATAAAAACCACCACGAGCAACTCCTCTCACTCCAGTGTTTTTAATCCAGAAATAATCATTTTTATAATTATCACTAGGGCTATCACTAATTTCAATTGCTATTCCATCAGCATTAGCTTCATATACAAAACCTTGACTAGGGAGTATTTCACCATTCAATTTTCCGTCACTTATCGTTTCGTCTGTCCACTCCCAAACATTCCCGATCATATCAAAAGCACCAAAAGAAGAAACACAAGTCTCACCACTACCAGTAAGCCCTGGTTGGTTCTTCCAGTTTTCCGCTACCTGGCAATCGCTAGTTAGCCACAATGAATTCTTATCTGGTGTCCCCAGTGAAGCGCTTAGCCATTCTTTATTAGAAGGAAGTCTTTTCCCGGCACGTGCGCAAGCCTCTCTGGCTTGGGTTTGAGAAATATAAACCCAAGGGATAGCTCCTTCAGCTGAGGCTGGTTTACAATCAGCATTTGTCATATTAAGTCTAGAATCTCTTTGACTACCAGTATCTTTGTTTGGACAACCATTTCCAGCTGATGCTTCATATTTATCAATACAAAAACCACCACCAGAGGAAGGGATATAGGCCATATCAGAAGGACAAAGAGAAGATTCTTTCTCACCACCCAAAAGTGAATCGCTTGCTTTAATCCCAGCGGTCGCTAAAACAACCGCTAAAACAGAAATAATAATTTCTCTTTTCCCAATAAAGCTCTTTTTCTTTTTTGTTAAATCTATTGTTTGCGACATCTCTTTTGTCTATTTTTTATTTATTTTTTTCCTGTTCTGAATTTGTCGAAGAATTATTAATTATCTCTTTTAAATCAACTACGTCACTCCTATTATTCTTTTTTTTCATTGGGGTTTGTGTTATTTTTTCCTCTCCTGCTTGCCCTGAGCTTATTGAAGGGTGCTGAGCTTTTATTCTCTCTATTTCTTTTTGATTTTGTCTAATTGTTTTTCTGATATAAAACTTAATCATTAAAAAAATTAACAATAAAAATCCTAATATACTTCCCAAAACTATAGAAACAATTTTAAAATCTATATACCAGAAATAAAATGTCCTAGTATCAACTTCGGTTGTTTGCTCTCCATAATGGACAGTGATAACGGCATTGTATTTCCCCATTTTAAAAATTCCTGATTCACCTTCCCACGAAAAATCCCAAGATTTTGTGCTCTTCGGCAAGACATTTCCGTAGGCTGTGTCTTTGTTTATATCAATAACATCTTTTTCGTTACCAAACATATCCTTGATTACAATATTGCCTTTCGGTTGCAAATGAACATTACCTGTATTTTCAAATCGGAGCTTAAAATTGACCTTCGGCTCTTTATAATAAGTTTTATTGGTGCTAAATTCTCTTATCTTTCCTTCCTCAATAACATCCCCAGAGATATTTACTAAAATAAGTGAAGATATCATTGAAGAAATACTTAATCCTGAACCATAAATATCCTCATTTGGTTTAGTCCCTACCAATACAGCCGCATAATGCCCTCCTGGTTCTGCCGTTTCTGGAACTTCAATTTCAAAAGGTATTTCAACGCTACCATAAGGTGCTATTTCAAAAGGACCATCTTGAATATCCATCCATTGTCTCAAAAACCCAGATTTACTCCCCTCTCCTTCTGACTCTTCATTTGAGATTAATTCAACTCCTCCCTCTGTGCTACTTCTAAAATCTTTTATATCAGTATATACAACCAGCTTTTCTTTATTATTGTTAACGAGCTTTACTGTGCTAAGCCATCTCTCCCCAGGATTCATATTATTTTTTATGAGAGGTGGAGTTAAGGTCATTTTCAAACTATCCTCTTGAGCAAGGACAGCAGAAGAAAAAAACAAAGACAGAATTATTATAAATAGATATTTTTTCATTTATTTTGATTTTAAATTTATTATTTTTTCCTCCTTGCTTCCTTCTTTTATAACCTTTATTCTTTCGGGCATTGCCTTGCTTTCGGAGTGTTTGTAATGATATGTTCTTTTAAAAATAAGCGCACTTAAAAGAATTATAAAAAGTGAAATTCCTATTCCAAAAAAAAGCAAGAAAGGAAGAGTCGCTACAATAACATAAACAGTATCTTGAATCTCTTTTGAAATTTTTTCTCCATATTCAATTTCCATTCTAGCTTTATATTTTCCGGTTTTTAGATTATTATTCCCCCTAAGTTCAAGAGTAAAAATTTTGCCAGCTGCAGCAGTTTTAAATTCTGGATTTATACTGATAATATCTACCTCTTCACCTCTCTTATTATACAAATAAACATTCCCTTTCGGGGCCAAGTCAACATTGCCTGAATTATTTAGTTCCAAAAATAAAACTGGCCTAGGGTCAATAAATATTTTTTTACTTGGATAATATTTTAATATACTAGCCTTTTCAATCGTCTGATCTTCAACTTTTAAATTAATAAAAAGTTTTGGCGGACTTGTTTTGACTGCATTTTCTTCAGCTTCCACCCGATGGGCTCCATGGGCAAAGGTGATACTTACAAAATATTCATCAGGGATAGCATCATGGCTTACATCAATTTTAATTGGCAGGGTATATTCTTCTCCAGGGGATATGTCAATGGCATTTCTCTTAATACTTATCCATTTAGTCATTAAATATTCTCTATCGAGCAATCCTTCTGAGATTTTTTTTTCACCTTCGTCCAAGTCTTCGAGTAAGGGATAAATATTTAACTTATGCGTGGTGTTATTTTTTAAAACTACACTATATTCAAGCATTGCTCTTGGGGCAACTGAATCATCAATAACCTTTGGTTCTAATGATAGATCTCCCTCTTTTTGGGCATGGGCAATGTTACAAAGTAAAGAAGGTGAATCACAATATGAGAGAAGCCGACCTGGGGCAAAAGAAAATACAAATATAATTATAATAATAAATATTTTTTTCATGTTCTTAAGCAAAGACTATTAAATAAACTATTCCTATCAAAAGAATTACCGAAATTACAACCACTGAAACAATTAATACAAGATGAGTGGTTGGAGATGGCCCTTCATATGTTTTTACATATTTAACTTCAGCCAAACCAGCCACCTCCATCGCTTTTTTAATAGCTTTGTTTTTATACATTCTTAAAAGAAGCCAAATGATAATAGCGAGGAATATTATTGCAGTCACAATGGCAGAAATAATTTTCCAGGGTAAAATCCAAAAAGATCGTTCAGCATAAAGAGTCTGCATCCCTTGTCCACCCATCCCCGTTGGAGTCCCGTAAGTTAGGCCCAGAGTTGCGGTATATCTACCAACGGCCATATCACCTATCCAATTATGTTCAAATCTTCTAAAAGTTTTTGGCAAAATATTGGAAACCTTTTCGTTAAATATTATTTCTTCTACTGTTTTTCCTATTTGATTTTTAATCGTGATTGTGCCAACTGGGGCTCCGTGAACATTCCCTTTGTTTTCAAGTCTACTAGTAAACTTAATATCAAAAGGAGTATTATAATACTCCTTGTCAGTGCTAAATTCTCTAACAGTTATCTCTTCATTGGCATCGCCTTTTACTTGAAATAATATCAGGGTTGCAGCCTGTTGTCCTATAGACATTCCCGCTCCTCTATTTTCAGAGTCTTGTTTAAACTCAGGCGGTTTTGTTCCGAAAACTACAGCACCATAATACCCCCCAGGTCCAACTTCCATTGGGACTCTGACAAAAAATGGGATATCCTTTGATTCATTTGGCAAAAATGAAATTCCGCTGGTAGCTACCTCAATCCAAGAAGCCAGAAAAGAACCGCTCTCACTACCTGGTTCAATAAGTTTAGCTTGACCTAATTCTCCCTCAGCCTTAAAATCTCTTAAAAAAACAAATATTTCTCTTGGAGCCTCTGATTCATTTGTGACTGTAACAAACTTTGAAATAACTTGCCCAGGATCAACCAAGTCTTCAATTCTTACTGGCGATATTTTTATTCCATCTTCACTTTGAGCAAAAACTTTTTGGCCTAAAAAAAATGAAAAGAGAAAAGATAAAACAAAAAATGCTACAAAATACTTTTTAGTCATTTCAAAAAAATAGTTACACTCAAAAATAAGCTAATAACAAGTGAAAAAATATATATTTCCTTCGAGTTAGCCCCTTAAAATAAATGTAAATATATTAATAATTTATTATATAATTTATCTATATTTTACCAATTTTTAGCCATTTTTACAAACGACTAAACATGCAACAAAATTCCGAATTCCGCATTATAAAAAAATCGGACTATTATAGTCCGATTTTTTTATGTTACACGTTATGTGTTACTTGTTCTGTGTTACATGTTATGTGATATCAACTAATAAGTTGGAGTCGCAATATAAGTTAATGTAGTACTATAATCACCTGCTTCTTGCAAAGCATCGATTTCAACTGAATATGCTATATTGGATAAACCTTTATCGGCTGTTCCACTTGAAGATGGACCATCGTGAGCCATAATAACAGACGATGTACCAACTGATAATCCGGTATAAAATCCATTAGTATAATTGACCACGCCATTGAGTCCATCACTATCATCAGTTGCAACACCAATGTGCCCCCAAGTAGTTATGTCAGCTAAGTCTCCAGTCGGAGATGCCCAATCTGTTGGGGTGGTGGTTGCCGAACCTTCAACAAAACTATCAATGATAGCCCCCGCTGCAGTTCTGAAGTCATCATTTTGGGTTACAGTTACCTGGAAACCAGCAGATGCATTTGTTGTTACTCCTAGTTGTTGACCAACAACATACTGTGTCCCTGGCAAAATATCACCAAAAGGAGTTGTTGTTGCAGTTGAGGTTGCTGTAATCGTGTCTCCGTTTACCGTTTGACCAGCATCTACACCTGCAACTGCAAATGTTAGAGTTGAGTCAACGTGAGCAGTAACAGTTACGGTATCAATAATAGCAATTTTTACTATTGATGATTCTTGTAAGACATCAGTGCTAAGGTATGTTCTAACCTCAATGTCGTAAATTCCTGCTGTAGGATTTGTGACAGCATCCACTAGAAAGGTGTATGGAGTAGAACTAGCAAGAACACCAGTAAAGGTACATCTTGCAATTTCTGTTGATTGCACACTTTTTGTAGTGGTTGCTGTTGCTGGACAAGTGATATTGTCAACAAGAACATTTCCAAAAGTAGCGGGTACTTCAACTTCAACATAGCCACCAGCATCAAGATCAACGCCTGTTGTGAAACCAACAGTATGATTAGCTAGAGTAGTTGGAGCTGAAGTTGAGATTGTATCACTAACGGCCGATAGTGATGCAGCCTGAACCATCGGGATGTAAGCGTATGACGACATCATTGAAAATACAACAATAAGCGTCAGTACTTTTCTTAATTTTTTCATGGGAATTGAAAATATTAATTTTTTAATTTTTTTGTTTAAAAACAAGCTTGTTTTCAATTGTCTATTTTACCGAGTCGACCTTTTGCCGCATGGGGATCACGAAGCAGGCTCAGTCCAAAACAATTATTGTTATTATAACATGTTTTTAACATTTTATTAACCGCTTGCGCACAAAGATAAATTTTTTATAAAATTTTATAAAAATACTTCATATTAGCTCATTTTTATTGGTTATAAAATTTATATATTGCTAATATAAACCAAAATAAAATATCCTGTGGAAAAAGTTTATCCACAGGATATTTTATTGTTATTTTAAAAACACACCCCGTCAGCAAAGCTGCCACCCCTCTCAAGAGGGGATTTTTATTCCCCTCTTGAGAGGGGTGGCACGAAGTGACGGGGTGTGTTTTATAGAAAAATAAATAATTAAAAGACTCTAAATCAAATTCAGAATGACTTAGATAAAATACAAAAAAACTAGACCCCCAGTAGAGGTCTAGTTTATATTTGTTACATGTTATGCGTTACATGCTATATAATTTTGCTTGTCTGGCTATTTAGTAAGTAGGTGTTGCGATATATGTAAGGACTGTTTCATAGTCACCCGCTTCCTGTAATGCAGATATTTCAGTTGTATATGCTACATAGGTCATCCCTTTGTCGATAGTTGACCCATCAGCAGAAGCATCATGGTACATTACCTCAACTGCATTAGCTGAACCGTATCCATCAAAACCGACATATAGTCCACTATCAAATGTTGCCCCGAAAGTATCTCCTGCTGCCAGGGATAAATCATCTGATGTTAATCCCATGTGACCATATGTATTAAATTCATCAATAGTCCCCGCTGGCGAAACCCATGCTTGAGGAGTGGTTGTACCAGTACCGTCTAGAGCATCCCTAAAACTATTGATTGTTGAATCACCATCTGATCTTAACTCATCATCTTGATAAACAACTACCGAGTAACCATCATCAGCATTTGTAACAACTTTTAACTCTTGGCAAAGAGTACTTGACGCAGTCGTACTTAAGGTTCCGAAATCTAGTAGAGTAGATGAAGCAGAAGTATCAATCCCGCAAGTAACACCATTTACTACAGCTGCTGTAGACGTTCCTGAAATTGTGAAATTAAGAGTAGATGTAACTCTAGCTGTCATCAAGACATTATCTACAATCGCTGTCATGACATCAATTTGGTCATATACAGTACCAGCTCCATCGGATGATTTAATCGTTGTTGTATACATATCAGCGACTGGGTTTGTAACATCAGCAATCGTTAACACATTTACTGTTCCTGTGGCGATAGTCGTGGTAGCGGCCACAATACATGTAGTTACATTCGATGCAACTTCTGCAAGAGCATCAAAACCAGTAGGACATGTAACATCTCCTGGTACATAACCATCAAACAAAGCATCCATTGTAATCTCCACTTCGTCACCAGTTACTAATTCAGTGGCTATATTTGTAAATGTGAATTCATGATCTGAAAGTGCTCCTGGGTCAGAATCTGTCAATGTTTCCTTTGCATCAACCAAGGCATTGACCGCATTAGCGTATGGTATCGCCGGATAGGCTCCATACATTGTCATCATCGATAGCATCACTATCCCGATGACTATTTTTTTTCTAAGTTTTTTCATATTTTTGTTTTAGTTTTTATTTTTTATATATAAGGATTTAAATCTAATGTTAAGGTGCTATGTTATTAGCACTTCATGTTTGAATTCGACCTTTTTATTTGAAAGCAAATATAAAAAAATGCTTTCTGTGTTAAACAAAAAGCATTTTTTTATATAAAATATCAATATTTTATACGATTTGTGTGTTTCTAGAGGAATTCTAGATTTTTTTGCTTTTTGTTTTTATTTTGAGTCTTGCTACTTCTAGCAATATTTTTTTGATTGATTTGATTGTCAACGATCTGTGTCTTTTTTTAACTTATATTACCATTATACACTATATACTAGTTTTAGTCAATATCAGGAAGTTTATGACTTTGATAAACTGCTAATATTAAATGATATTATTATAAATCATGATTTTAACTTTTTTTTAACAAATAGTTATCAACAAGTTATTTTAGCTCTATTTTAATATATATTTTATTTCTAAAATTATGTTTTATAACATGTTTTATTATTTTTGTATATAAAATGAAAACCATAAGCACTAAATTCTAAACAAATACAAAAATCAAAACCATAAACAATTTACACCATATTTTTTTTGAATTTAATCTTTTGATATTGTTTAGGGCTTAGACATTAGAGTTTAGAATTTTTCACTTAGTAAAATGCTGGCACAAGTATATAGACTATACTAGTTTCATAGTCTCCTGCTGCCTGATTTTCTGTAATATTAGTTCTATAAACCATGTCTACTTCTTCATTTGTAACTGGAATATGACTGTACGAGACTTCTTCCATGCTTATACTTAATTGAGCGTAGGTATTATTTGGTGAAAATCTAGATGGAGATACCCCTGAAAGAGTGTCATCTCCAGTGTGGTAACCAAAAGCGCTAGGATCAGGCAAAAGGGGCCAAGATGCTGGAGCTGAATTTATAGCAGAAACAGGCTCAATTAAATCTCCACTGTTGCTTATTAAATCTTGAGTATAATAAACAAATAGCTGGTATCCAGTGCCTGCATTTGTGCTAATATTAAACCTTTGTACACCAATTGAGTCAGCCCCAGGTGCCAGGGTTCCGAAAGGGATACTAGACGGGGTTGTACTAATATTGGCTGTAATTCCCTCTGTGGAGCCACCAGACGAAAAGCCGGTCACTGAATAGTCTATACTTCCTACTGTTGTTATTAAACTAGGGTATGTGTTAAGACTTCCTTTTGCAATTGCCTCTAGAGCATTATTATCATAGGCACGAAAATAATAGGTAACAAAGTTTGTAGCACCATTATTTCTAATTGTAAATTCCCATTCACCTATATCACCAGCTGGCAAATCATAAGTCGTAGTTGAAATACCTGATTCATTATGCGTTCCGCCTATTATAACCCCAGGAATTGTGGTTGTGCTAATTACGTCATTGTCTTCATCTACACCATCCCCATAAGTCCAAGCACTAATAGAGCCGATTTCACCAACAAAATTAACATCTGACGAAAAATCAGAAAAAGTTGAATATTCCAGACGCACTTTTACATTATCACCAGTAATCCCTTCAATTTCTCTTATGGCTAATCTTAGCTTAATAGTTCCACCATCAGTAATGTCATTCGGACTAGTATTAAGACTAGCGGCACTAGTAGTTGGTGTTTCATTTTGTTCATCATGGTACCATTGCCAATCTTCAGTTTGAGCTTGATATTTTATTATCACTGTTACTTCAGTGTTTGACACTGCTTTGTTCCCAAAAGAATCATAGGCCCAAATTCTAAAAACATATTGATGATTAGTTAGGAGTCCGGTAATTGTTGTAGTTGTGGCTCCATTGTAATTTATAAATGCTAAATTTGAATCTGAAGTGCTTGCCCAAAGATTATCTGATTCTGTGACCCCAGAACTACCCTCTTTATAATAAATACGATAATCACTAAAATTAGTATCAAAAGTGGTAGTAGAAAGGCCCAAAGTGATACTATTGCTTGTTTTAGCAACTTCAAATAGATTTCCTGGAATGGTTGGATCAATATTATCTATAGTTAGAGTCGTTGTCGCTGGCAACACTTGCTCTTCAAAACTATCAAAGGTTGTTAGTTGCAAGCAATAGTCTCCATCAGCCAGTGGAATATCCAGGTTTGTTGTCCAGTCAAAATTTACTGTATTAGCTCCTGCAGCAGTAACAATCATTCCCGAAGATGTTCCTACTTGATAGGGGTAATTGTTATCTATTGCTGGTTGCCCAAAGTCAGCTATAATATTTATTAAATTTTCATCAAGCGTTGGGTCAAGTGGACTTGCAAAATTACAATCAAGACCGGAAACATATTCTATTTTCGCTTGATTTAAATCCCCACCAGCATCTTCAACATCAATAGATATGTCTACTATCCCAGTCCCATCTGTTTTTTGGACGGCCGAATTAAACCAAGCATTCGTTGGTGGAGCTAGGGTTAATTCAGGATATCTGTTGTAAATTTCAACTGGTGTTCCTTCATTGGTTAGTCTGAAACAATAAACATTCCCAGCGCTAGAATAGATAGACGGTTGAAAAGCGTACTCCATTTCAGTATAATCTCCTGCAGCTAAATCTATGAGGCTTGAAGTACTGCCAGGATTTTCAACCATACTACCAGAAACAAAGCTATAAGCCTCTTCGTTTAGAAGTTGTTCAGTTGTTGGAGATTGATCAATAAAATAAACACTATCAACCATTTCAAGATGTTCAAAACTGGCCGTATCTGGAATATCTATCCAAGTAGAAATGTTAGAACAAGTTGTTTCTTTTATCCCATACTCTAGTTCAAAACTATAAGCACTCATATCCACATCTCCTGTGTTGGCCATGGAAAGTCTTAATCTAATCGGCTCCTCTCGCCCAATAGGGACTGCAACCGTAGGGTCATTTACATCTTCATTTTCCCTCCAAGTAGCTGAGAGAATAATCGTTGTTGTTGTTGAAACTTCTGTGATTGCTTGTGATTTGTTGCCATAAGAATCATAGACCCAAATATTAAAAACATAATCACTATTTTGAGACAAGTTTACTATTGAGGTTGATGCAGTTCCATTATAATCAATAAAACCTAGGTCAAGATCATTATATTGATTAAACTCTAAATCATTTTCAGTTACACCACTAACTGCTTTTTTATAAAATATTTTATACTCTGAAAAATTTGAATCTGCACTAGCCGATCCAAAGTTCAAAACAACACTAAAGCCTGTTACACTCTCAACCCCTAAATTTCCTGGGGCTGTAGGGTTTGCATTATCAATATATACTGTACTTGTTGCCGAAACCGCCTGATCATCAATACCATCATTAACCGTTAATTGCATACAGTAAACTCCGTCGGCACCTGGTAGTTGCGCCTGGGTTGGCCAATCGAAGTTGATAGTATTTGAACCACTTGATGTAATAATCCCCGTGCTTGTTCCAATTTGATAAATATTGTCATTTTCTATTCCAACAGTTCCATAATCAGAGCTGATGTTTGTTTGCGTTTCATCTAGAGTTGGATCAAGAGGAACACCGAAATCACAAGTTGCTCCTAAAACATAGTCAAGCCTAGCAGTTGCTACATCCCCATTGGCATCATAAACTTCAATTGAAATATCGATAATTCCTGAACCATTAATCTTTTGGGCAATAGAATTAAAAACACCGCTCGGTCGAGCATTGGTTGTAAAAGTAGTTTGTCCAGAATTGCTTTTATTTCCAAAATTATCATAAGCGTAAATTCTAAAGCTGTATTGGCTGTTTTCCAAGAGACTCCCCACTGTTGTTGTTGGTGCTCCATTGAAATCTATATCGAGAAGATTGGTATCACTGTGCTCAAGGTCGTTTTCTGAAACAGTCGCTGCTCCTAATTTATAATATATTTTATACAAACTAAAATTTGAATCACTTGAAGTGGCGTTATAGTTTAGAGTTAAACTATCGCCTGTCCTTGAATTATAAGTTAAGTCTCCTGGAATGCTCGGAGCAAGATTGTCAATAACTAAAGTGCTTGTTGCTGGGCTTATTTGAATATCTTCCCCGTCATAGGCTGTTACCCTTATACAATATGTTCCATCTCCGTCTGCTAAATCAGTTTGACTAAACCAATCGAAGCTAACCGTGTTAGCTCCACTCGTTGTTTCAATCCAGCCTGTGCTAGTTCCAATTTGATAAGTATTGCTATCATCAATTTTGGCGTCTCCAAAAGTTGAAGTGGCATTGGCGTCTGTTTCGTCTAGTGTCGGGTCTAGGGGGGAGGCGAAATTACAATCTATTCCTGTTACATATTCTACTTTAGCTCGTAAGTTATCATTGTTACTATCATCAAATTCGACAAATATATCTACTATTCCTGTCCCGTTTGTTCTCTCAGCTAGACTTAAAATATTTGATGTTGGTGGAGCATTTGTAGTAATGGTAAATTCTGTTGAACTTGCTTTATTCCCTGCTTCGTCATAAGCCCAAATATTAAAAACATAATCGGTAAAAGAATTAAGTCCAGAAATATTAGTAGTGACAGCACTATTGTAGTCTATAAAACCTAGATTGGGGTCAGTACTTGAGGCGTGCATTGAATCCAATTCAGTAACTCCAGAAATTCCTTCTTTGTAAAATATTTTATATTCTGTAAAATTATTTTCTGTACTAGCAGAACCAAAATTAAGTGTAACGGAATTTTGATTTCGAGAATTAAGTGTTAAGGCCCCTGGTGTACTTGGAATTGTATTGTCTATTTTAAAATTAGGATCTACTCCAAAATCTGACCACGAGGAACAAACATTGTCATCATCACAAGCCATAACTTGCCATTTATAGCCGACACTTGAGTCTGGAATATTTTGAGGATTAACAGCCGCCGTAAAAGGAGTGACTGAATAATCACCAGCGCTAGAAGTGATAGACCAAACCTTTGATGAACAAGTTAAAAAATCATCATTAAATGCACAAGATGATGTAGTAGCGTTTGTGAACGAATCTGTACTAGTGGCAAGTTCAAAATATAGAGTAAGCACTTCGCTTGTATCTCCATCTAAAACTCTAGCTTGTAATTTTACATTACTCTCTTCTGTCCAAGCACTATTTATTATTTGAGTTGTTCCGTCATTTTTGTATTGAGTCAATGTTGTCGGACTGGCTGGAATATTATTTGTAGAAACTGTAATTTCTGTGGCACTTGTTTTATTACCATAAATATCATAAGCCCAAATATTAAAAACGTAATCTAATCCCTCACTAAGCCCAGAAATTGTAGTTGAATTTGCTCCGTTAAAGTTTTGGTCAGCAAGGTTTACATCAATATGTTCTATGTCTGTTTCTGCTACTCCGCTTGTTCCTTCTTTATAAAATATTTTGTAGTGAGAAAAATTAGCATCTGTTGAAGTTGCTCCTAGATTTAAAATAATCCCATAAGTGTCTCTAGTATTGAGAGCAAGATTACCAGGTGTGCTTGGGCTAACATTATCAATAAGAACAGTTGTTGTTGAATAAGACAACTCATCGAATGTTCCATCATTAGTAAGCAGGCGCAAACAGTAGATATTATTTGGAGATGTTTCATCAAGAGGACTTAACCAATCAAAATTAACTGTATTTGAACCGGGAGAAGTCATAATCCAAGACGTACTTGTACCAACTTGATGTGTAGAATTATTATCTATATCAGGATCCCCGTAGTCAGCTGTAATATTTCCATCCGTCTCATCTAGAGTCGGATCAAGGGGAATAGTAAAATCACAAGTTGCTCCAGCGACATATTCGATTTGGGAGCGCAAGGTATCATCATTGTCAAGGTCATCTACTTCGATTGAAATATCAACAGCTCCAGAGCCATCTATTTTTTGAGCAGCTGAATTAAAAATAGAAATTGGAGGGTTTGATGCTGATGGAGTGGTGGCGCTTAATTCTGTGGCGCCAGCATAGTTCCCTGCTGAATCATAAGTCCAAATATTAAAAACATAAGTTGTTCCGGCTGAAAGATTATTAACTGTTATAGTACTAGCTCCATTGTAATCAACAAAGGCTAAATTTGGATCATCTAGAGAATTAAATTCTAAATCATTCACTGTTACCCCACTACTACCAACTTTATAAAATATTTTATACTCTGAAAAATTTAAATCACTGCCTTGTGATCCAAAATCAAAAGTAACCTCTGTTGGGGTTTGTGAATTAAAAACTAAATTGCCCGGTGCACTTGGGTTAATAGTATCTACTTTAAAATTTGGACTTGTTCCAAAACTAGACCACTCTGAACAAACTCCACTCAAGCCACAAGCGATTGCTTGCCACTTGTAGCCAGAAGCTGATTCTAGTAATCCAGTAATATTTGCTGTTGCTACAAAAGGGCTGACAGTGTAGTCACCACTTGCTGATTCAACAAACCAAATTCCATCTCCACAAGAAGCGAAAGCCGTCCCTGATGTACAAGAACTAGCTGGCTCAGAAGTTGCAGTCGTAAATGTTCCTGCATCTGTTAAAACTTCAAAATATATACGAAGTGTTTCTGGATTGTCCCCATCAGTAGCTGAGGCTTGCAGTTTTATATTTGATTCATTTGTCCAGTCGTCATTTACAATCTCTGTTATTTCATCATTTTTGTATTGAGTTAAACCACTTGGAGAACTTGGAACATAATCAGTCATAATATTTATTTCTGTAGCGCTTGTTTTGTTACCAGCAATGTCATAAGCCCAAATATTAAAAACGTAATCAACTCCTTCTGTAAGCCCTTCTATGGTTGTCGTGGCTGCTCCATTATAATTTATAGAAGAAAGATTGAAATCATCTCCTGAATTATATTCTGTATCAGATTCCGTTACGCCACTTGTTCCTTCTTTATAAAATATTTTATATTCAAGAAAATTTGATTCTACAGTTGGTATACCAAAATTTAGAGTAACACTTAAATTTGTTTTATGATTTAGAGTTAAATTACCTGGAGTAGTTGGCACATGTCCATCAACTCCTGGTCTGTTATTGATGTCAGTCGCTGTGTAGGCAGTAGAGTTATTCCCGGCTGGGTCAATTAGTGTTATTGAAATTGGAAGATTTTCTGAATCTAGAATATCG
>JAQIDC010000056.1 GCA_027858235.1 Patescibacteria group bacterium
ATTATCATATTTTTCAGACATTTTAACCCCAATATCTATTTCCCACATTTTTCTATATCTTTTCTTCATATGAAAGCTTCATAGTGTCAACTGTAACATGGTCGAGTGCATACGATTGCTATTTTAAATATTTTATGTTATAGTATTTAATCGCACATTAACATTTAAATATAGGGAGAGGATGATTATGAAATATATTGATTCTGACAAAATAGCAAAAAGTTTAAGGAATAAACTCGTTGAGTTAAACGCTAAAAAGGTTTTAATTGCAAACCTGACGGAAACAGAAGAGGAAAAGGATAATTACACAAAAGTAAATTGTGATGGTTTTGGCCGTGTAAGAAGCTTCTCTAAATATTCATTACACCTTAGGAATTCACAAAAAGGTAAAAACGAACAAACCAAGCCGCTACTAAGAGGGTGCGCCAACTGTAAAACCCTTTTGGCGCAGGCCTTTCAAATTGCGGGCTGCAATTGGAATTGTTGGTATTGTTTCGTTGATATGTCGCGAAGAACAGCCCAAGTTAAAAATGGGGAGTATCTTTCATCTGATGAACTTATTGACATGTTCCTAACAGTAGAAAAAATCAATGTACTTGATTTAACAGGAGGACAGCCAGACCTTGTACCGGAATGGATTCTTTGGACAATGGAAGAACTTGATAAAAGAAATTTAAGGGACAAGATATTCCTCTGGAGCGACGACAATCTAAGCACTGATTATTTTTGGAGATATTTAACTAGGAAACAAATTGAATACATAAAAATGTTTCCAAAATATTCAAGGACCGGATGTTTCAAGGGTTATGATGAAAGCTCTTTTTCTTTTAACACTGGAGCAAAGCCAGAATTATTTCAAAGGCAATTTGATTTGTTCCAACGTTTAGTTCGGGAAGGCATAGATATGTACGCGTATGCTACGTTTACAAATCAAGATGATATTTATCTGGATAGAAATATAAAACTTTTTGTAGACAAACTGCAGCAGATACATCATAATTTGCCCTTAAGGACAATTCCCCTAAAAATCGTTTCTTTTTCGACAGTTTGCGCATCCAACCATGATTGCGGCAAAACCATAGCTTTCCAATTCGAAGTTTACAACGCTTGGAAAAACGAACTATGTAGCAGATTCAGTGCAAAAGAAATAGAAATGCCATACGAAAAAGTATCATTATCCTAATGGGAGATTAAAATGAGAAGATATTATACTGAAAAGCAAACGCTGAAATGTGGCGATACATCATCACGGAAAGTTGCCGTTTCAAAAGATTATACTTACCTTATTTCCGGACTATGGAACGGTGCAATCTATATTTGGAAAATATCTTCAGGAACAATTTTTCACCAATATACCGAGCATTCCGAAGCAATTACTGATTTAGTTATAACATCTGACAACAAAGTGGTTTCAGCATCCTATGATGGTAATATTTGTATCTGGGATATGAATACGAGCGAAAGGCTTTATAAAACCAAAAAGCTCGGATTAATCAAGAAAATTTTTATATCTGATGACGGTCAATACGCAGGTCTTATTAATTCAAGCAATAGAATTAGGTTTTTAAATCTTAACAGTTTCACAGATGATTTTTCAATATCAACCAAGACAAGGGAAATTACAAGCGTGATTTCCCATAAAAACGGAAGATATTATATTATCGGGTCATTTACGGGCGAAATAGAAATCTGGGACAACCAAAATTCCAGAAGTGTGCTTTCATTCAAAGCCCATAATGATCCGATTACAAATCTAGCAATAGATAAGAGGGGTATATTTTATTCAGCATCCTGGGATTGTATGATAAAGGCGTGGGATATTAGCTGTCTGCCAAGCGTCAAGCAATCGGGAGTTTTAATTGGACATACCAGCTGGATTCTGAATGTTAACTTCGCCGATGATAATACACTAATTTCATGTTCAACGGATAGGACAATCCGAACTTGGGATATTACTAAATACTCAGAAAAGGAAGTACTGTTCGGTCACACTTCTCCTGTTGTATCAATATCTGCGATTCCACCGGAACAAGCCATTATATCAAGTTCTGTCGACCATACTATAAAAATTTGGAGGAAAGAAAAGTCCAAAAAAGACAAACAATTCCATAAAGATTCTGTATGGGGAGTAAAATTCGACCAAAAAAGCGAAACAATAATTTCCTCATCAGCAGACCGATCTGCCGGTTTTCACTGGTTAAACAGTAAAAAACAAAAACGGTTGGATGGCCACCAAAGCTGGGTAAATAATTCTTTTATTTCTTGTGATGGCAATATTGCAATATCAGCGTCTGCTGATAATCAGCTTATGGTGTGGGATATTGAATCAGGCTACCACCTAAACACACTATCTGGACATTCAAGGTGGGTAAATGATGTTGTAATTTCACAGGATAACGTACTAGCGGTTTCAGGCTCGGCTGACTGGACTGTCCGTGTATGGGATTTAAAAAATAAAGTTGAAAAATTCTTATTCACTGGACACAAATGCCAAGTAACCTCAGTTGACTTAACGAGTAATAATTCCCTGGCCATATCCGCCTCTGCAGATCACACGATCAAGATTTGGAGTCTTTACGACCAAAAAAACATTAAAACTTTAATCGGACACAATGGTGCTGTAACATCAATTTCCTTGGCACATGAGGAAAATATCATAATCTCCGGCTCTTTGGATGGTTCGCTTAGATTGTGGGATTTCAAAAACAACGATGAATCAGAAATATTGCAAAACGGCGTCCAAAGAATTTGGAACGTTTCGATAATGCCAAATGCCGAAAAAGCCGTGTCCATTTCCGGAATGTTTATATATCTATGGGATATCAATAATAAAACTTTGTTATATAAACACGCTAATAAATGCATTTTTACAGCCTGCGCTATTTCTCCGGACGGTAAATTGTTTATAGGCGCCGATTTATTCGGTAAAATTCATTTATTCGACACTGAAAAGGAGAAAAAAATTGACACAATATAACGAGGAAGAGATTAAGCAATATGTTCAGGAAAAAAGAATTACCCTCTTCATGAATGGCGAGGAGACAATGCCAAAATGCTGGTTTTCACTTTGCGCAATTGAAATATTAAAAATGTGCAATACTGAATTTCGCGCAATCAATATTTTAGAAAGTCCGACAATGAACGATCTGATCAAAAAATATTCAAGCTGGCCAATGTTTCCTCAACTGTTCATTGACGGTGAATTTATTGGAGGCAGCCACATAATGATTGAGATGTATCAATCCGGAAATCTGCAAAAAATAATTCACAATTAAAACCTTACAAAAATTAAACCAAAAAGGCATTCGTGTAATACTGCGAATGCCTTTTAATTATCCGTAAAAAAGTTCGAATCCCTTATAGAATATTTCTAGAAACAAAAAGTATTTCTACTCATATCAAACAATTTTTTTTGCATTAAAAATCTACTTTCAATCCTTAATTCTTTACTTAAATAAACAGAAACAAGACTTTTTACAATCTTGGTTCATTTTGCTCTCCCCCCAGCTCGGTCTAGAACCAAATATATAGCGACTTTACAAGGGTTTTTGAGCTCTTTATTATAATTAAAATGACGTATATCGGTCAGGATATTAACACAATAAATGGGACAAATGGGACACAGAATACTACTTTTCAGCCTTTGTTTTATCCTTAAAATATTCAACAAATTCAGCGAGACCAATTGACTGATCATTTTCCTTTAATTTTAATTCAATTCTATTAATATCTTCCTGATTTATTCCTCCAGACAAAATATGCATTGCATTAAAAAACCTGTTGCTACTATCAAAAGAATTAATCTCAAAATTATCTATTAGCTCATCTATAAGTAGTCTTATTGAATAGCTGTCAATTTTCTTTATAAAATCTTTTACTTTTTCTTCATTCAGTAAATCATCAATATTCATACTTCTTAAATAATTCCTATAAGACCTATAATGAACAACCTTTTTACTTCTCTCACTATCTAATAGTTTTATAATTTCGTTTAATAACAACTCCCTTTGCTTCACCTGATGATCCATCGTGTCATATAAAAAATCAATAATAACTTTTGCAGAATTCACACAAAGCTTTGCATGATGACGTTCTGGTTTGACTAACCTACGGTGCCTGTCTCCCATCTTATTACTTATACTATCAACCCCATCAACGATAGACACAAAACTTCTTACAATTTGCTTAACACTGTCATTGGAATATTTTTCTGGAGTCAGGTTAAGATGGTTCTTTATCATCTTATAATCACTGATTAAATCTCCACTCTTTTTGAGTTCTTCCTTCTTGATAAGAAAATAAATATCAGCCAAGACATCTTCCATCAATGATCTGGAGTTTGTGATAGCCCCGTCATAGTCTGCATTTTTTATTTTATATTCACATTTTTTCAACTGTTCTAATGCAAATTCTCTAGTAAACCTCTCTTCATGCTCGATGATTATATCATCTTTATCAATTTCAATGGCCTTGAAGATTGCCTTACCCGAAATAAATTTATCTGGGATCAATTCAAAGCCATCATGCAAAAGATGCTGGTTGAATATTTTCAAGACAGACTCAATCTCCTTTTCATCACTCCTTACAACTGGGTGCATGGTTTCACATAAAAACTTTAAAAAATATTCATCATTGCCAAAAAGATTAAGCCTCTTATCATCAATAATCCACCAAAAGTCCCAGTCATAATTATTATAGCGATGCTGAATAATATCTCCTTCCATGTCTGAATATCTATCATCTGTTGTTGGCAACTCGTTCAAGCGATATAGTCTTTTCAAAAAATCTACCTCTTCTAGTTTTCCGTGCCAAAGTAATTCAGGGGATTCAAGTGATCGCAATTCATCAAATATATTCCTTTTTGTAATTTCTGTAATTTTCGTCATATATTCAATCCTTTTATACATACCCTACCATCATGAACCTTAACGTTATGGAGTGGAATACTCTTACTACCTGTTAATTGTCTGAACTTAAAAATACTGTTATTTTTCATAATTTTAATATCTTATATTCTTTTTATACTATAACCTTTTTAATTACCCAGCCACTAAATTTTGCCGAACCATTCTTCCAGCATTTAAAATCATTATTTAAAAAAAATCTTTTTCTTTTTTCAAGTGAACCATATTTACTGTCTTTTTCTAACTCACCTACAATATAATCAATATTATTATCTTTTGATATGTTATCAATTATTGATATTAATTGCCGCCCAATCTTTTTATTTTGATGTCTATTGCATATACTAATATCCAGTATCTCAAGGACTCTTAAACTAAAATTATTTGAAGATTGACAATTATATACATAAAATGAAGATGGATTGATAAGGTTATTTTTTCTGAAAATGAAAACCTGATATGATTTAATATCATCAACATTTATGTTAAATAATTTGAGTCTATTTATTGTAGTTTTACTAAAATCTGAACTTTCTACATTCCGTATTTCGTGAACAATCGGAGAAAAATAAAATGATTTGAAAAATAATATATTTTTAAATCTTATTCTGTATTCATTATCAATTTTTAATTTATTAAACATTTATTAGTTTTTAAATTCTTCCAACTTAAAATTTATCCTATAAAATAAACCTCTGTACCAGTGATTGATTTTATTTATTTCTTGTATTATTTTATCATCAGCGCTCTACAAGGTTAAGTGCTGAGTCTCCACTCCTCATCATCACGAAAACATTTGCCACCCTCTATTTTATTTGGAAGATTAGAAAAAATGTGAACAACAAATTGATGATAATCCTGAAGAATTCCCACTAAATCATTGATCAACATCTCGGTGCCATTAATACAAATTTTCTCATAATTTTCATCTATATCTAAAAAAAGATTACCTCTAAATGCTCTTTCGTAGATATCTTCATCAATATGCTCAATTCTATTTCTTATTGATGATGTTGAATAATTCCTAACTTTATCTGCTAAATCATTATCGGTAACCAGTCTCGACAATTCACTAGACTCTCCCTCTCTATTCTCTAAGAATATACGATTTACAACTTTCATTGCTCTATTGATTGCATTTATACAATTTTCTAAATGATTAATAATATTAAAACGATTTGCTAATTTGTCGCCAGTTTGCAGCTCATCATTAACAAGGTTTTCCATCTTACTGTATTCATCACAGGCCTTGTCTATTAATCTCACTAAAATCCTTATATACATTTTACTTTCATTTTCCAAAAGGACTCTCTCGGCTCCAATTATAATTATTGGAAAAAATCTATTAACTAATTTCCCATCTCTTTCTAGTTTTGTAATCACCATATTTTATTTATTTCTTAACAAACGTTTCAATTATCCTTCTTTCAGTTACTGGAGAAAAATCATCTAATGAAAATTTCTCAAGTGGAGTTAGGCCCAATCCTGCATATTGCAGCACCGGCTATTGGGGTCACGGCTATTGGGGTCAGGTCTAGCTTTCATCCTTTTTATTTATAGTAAATAGTAACAATTTATTATTTTTAATATTTATTACTATTTTCTAATTATATCATAATTTTAAACAAAAAAATCTACTGAGTAATCTCAGTAGATTTTTTATGCTGCTCTCTTTCAAGGGTTGGAACCGTCTCAGTCTAGAACTTTTTTGCTATTTTTTTCGAGTCCTTTTCCCCCTATTAATAAGTGAGGATATTATTTCGCTAACATAAGAGGCGTCTCAGTCTGAAACACCTCTCACTGCACTGCTCGGGAACAAGGATTCGAAGGGCTAGCGCATGTTTCACCAATCGAATGAGTTTATATTATTTCCGCATATTTATACTGCCAAGCAACTATCTTCTCTGTCCTTACATTCAATCCAAAAGAGGCTCTCACCACATTCCACAACCAAAATTAAAACAACCCACAATTGTGGGTTGTTTTAATTTGCTCGGGAACAAGGATTCGAAGCTATCATGGCTTAGTCGAGAGTTCTGTTGTTTTATGCATATTTAGAGATGGAGACCTGTTGCTTTATTGCTTTAATTATCAATGCAAAGTTCTCACCGCATTCCATAAACAAAATAAAAAAGTA
>JAQIDC010000057.1 GCA_027858235.1 Patescibacteria group bacterium
TTCTAAACAAATACAAAATTATAAACTCAAAATAAATAAATGGAGGGAAAATCAAGTTATTATAATCTTGAAGATAGAACATTTAAATTTGCTCAAGACGTAAGGAATTTCTTGAAAATTATAAGTAAAAGTATCTCAAATTTTGAAGATGCTAAACAATTAGTTAGGTCGTCTGGCTCAGTTGGAGCCAACTATATTGAAGCAAATGAATCTTTCAGTAAAAAGGATTTCATTCATAGAGTAAAAATATCCAGAAAAGAAGCAAAAGAATCAAGATATTGGCTATTGCTTCTCGATATAAATAGTGATAATCTAGACAAGCAAAGAAAAGTATTAGTTAACGAAGTAACCGAGTTAATGAAAATTTTCGGAGCAATAATTGAAAAATCAAAATAACTATTTTTAATTTTAGAATTTGAATTTTGAATTTGTTTAGAATTTAGTACTTAGAATTTAGAGTTTAAACACTGGTATAACTATGCACTTATTTAATAAATAATTTTTAAGATATATATGTTTAAAAAAAATACATTGACTAACGGTCTTACCGTTATTACAGCACCTAGCCGTGGCACTATGACTGCCACGATTTTAATTATGGTTGGGACGGGAGCCAAATATGAAAATGAAAAAAACTCTGGTCTTTCTCATTTTCTAGAACATGTCTTTTTTAAGGGGACAAAAAATAGACCCACCGCTCACAGTATTGTCAGCGAGCTAGATGGTCTTGGTTGCGATTACAATGCTTTTACTGGCAAAGAATATACTGGTTATTATATAAAAGTTGATGCTACAAAATTGAACAAAGCCATTGATATTTTATCTGATATGTTTCTTAACTCTAAGTTTGATGCTTCGGAAATAAATAGAGAGAGAGGAGTTATTATTGAGGAGCTAAATATGTATAGAGATAATCCAATGATGTATATTGAAGATATTTTTGAGGAATGTCTATACGGAGATACTCCAGCTGGACGTGATACTATTGGAACAAAAGAAAATATATTGAATTTGAAGAGAAGTGAATTTGTTAATTATGTAGAATCTCAGTATGGTCCAGAAAATACTTTTGTGGTTGTTTCTGGGAATATTACAGAACCAAAAGTTTTAACAGAAATTAATAAAAAATTTAATGTAGAAAATTTTAATAAAAGAGGGAAGAAGTTTGTTGAAAAAGAGGTTGTTGTAGATGAACAGAAGAAAAAGAAAGTCAAAATACATTATAAAAAAACAGATCAAGTTCATCTTTCATTGGGAGTGAGAAGTTTCTCTTATGACCATAAAGATTCACAAACATTAAAAATAATTTCTCTTATATTGGGAGGATCAATGAGCTCGAGGCTTTTTATTAACTTGCGTGAAAGAAATGGTTTAGCTTATTACGTTAGAACAGGAGCGGAAACTTATAGTGATACTGGTTATATCACAACAGGCGCCGGTGTCCCTGTTGATAAAATTGAAAAAGCAATAGAAATAATAATAAAAGAATACAAAAAAATAACAACAAAACTGGTTGACCCAGCTGAACTGAAAAAAGCCAAAGACTTGATCTCCGGAAAAGTTGCTATTCAACTTGAGTCATCAGATAACGTTGCTAACTGGTATGGCCGTCAAGCTCTTATGATAAATACAGTGAAGAGGACAAATATTAAAACAAAAGAAAAGATTGAAAGCCCAGAAGAAGCTTTGAGAAAAATTCAAAAAGTAAATGTTTCTGATATAAAGAGAGTAGCTGGAGAGTTATTCCAGACTGATCAATTGAATTTAGCTGTTATTGGACCGTATAGGGATGTTAAGAAGTTTGAAGAGTTGTTGAAGATATAAAAAGAATTTCTAATGTTTAATTTTGAATTTTGATTCAATAACTAATAATTAATTTTTAATTATTAATTTCAATCTTGAAGAGAGGGCTTCTAAGTTTGGTGAAAACATTATTGACTTCTGTAAAATTGTTAATCAAGATATTATCAGTAAACCACTAATTAATCAGCTGGTTCGTTCAGGAACAAGTGTTGGGGCGAATTATTGTGAAGCAAATGGGGCTAGCTCAAAAAAGGACTTTAGGAATAAAATATATATTTGCAAAAAAGAAGCACAAGAAACAAAACATTGGTTAAAAATGATTGTTAAATATGATGATAAACTATCCGATAAAGCAAGAGATTTATGGAAAGAAGCTCAAGAGTTAACATTAATATTTGGCAAAATAGTTTCAACATTAAACAATAAAAATTGAATCAAAATTCAAAATTCAAAATTAATAATCATGATCTCCGATCAGGTAAAACTAAATAAGGAACAAAAACAGGCCGTTGAACACACCGATGGGCCTCTTTTGATTGTGGCTGGGGCTGGTACTGGGAAGACTAGTGTTTTGATTGAAAGGTTGGATTTTTTGATTAACACAAAAAAAATAAAAATTGATGATATCCTTTTAATGACCTTTACCGAAAAAGCAGCAGCCGAAATGGAAGAAAGAGCGGACAGGGTTTTGCCTTATGGTTATGTTGATTTATGGATAAATACTTTTCATAGTTTTTGCCAAAGAATACTTCGCGACCACTCTCTTGATATTGGTCTGCCTGGTAATTTCCGATTGATAACTCAAACTGAGCAATGGATTTTACTTAAAAAAAATCTTGAAAAATTAGAACTTGATTATTATAAACCACTAGGAAACCCCACTAAGTTTATTCACGAATTGATAAAACATTTTTCTCGTTTAAAAGATGAAAGTATTTCATCCAAAGAATATTCTGATTATATTAAAAAATTAAAAAAGGGTAGTGATGAAAACGACGATGAGGCTCAGTCAGAACTACAAAGATTGGATGAACTAGCACGGGCTTATGGAATATACAATCAAATTCTCCTCGATGAAGGCTTACTTGATTTTGGGGATTTGATAATGTATACCATAAAGCTCTTTAAAAGTAGACCAAATATTTTGAAGTATTATAGAACCAAGTTCAAATATATCATGGTTGATGAGTTTCAGGATACTAACTGGGCTCAATATGAATTGATAAAATTGCTTTCCGCACCAAAAAACAATTTAATGGTCGTGGGAGACGATGATCAATGTTTGCCTGGGGATAGTTTAGTGGAAATGAGAGACGGGAAGAAAAGAATTGATAAAATAAAAAAAGGAGAAGAAGTTCTAACAGCTGTTGGCAAAGGTCATTTGGGTTTCAGTAAAGTGGTCCAGGTTAGTAAAAATAAAAAGAAAACAAGATTAATAACACTAGAAACAAAGAGCGGTAAAAAAATAGCAACAACCGATAATCATAAATTATTTTGTTTTACACCGAGAAGTAATTATTTCTTAAATTCAGAAGGAGCAAAATTAGAAAAATTCTATTATGTTTATCTGATGCATAAGCAAGAACTTGGTTGGAGAATAGGAATTAGTAAAGATTTAGTAGTCCGACTTAGTTTAGAAAGATCAGCAGACAAGATAGTGGCTATATTAGCCTATAAAACTGAGGAAGAAGCACGTTATAATGAAGTATTATTGTCTCTAAAATATGGCATACCAACAGTTGTTTTTCAGGAACGAGAAGGGATGATGACAAAAAGGAAATGGAGCGAACAACTATATAAAGATTTAGATGTTGATAGCTCGGTAGATAATCTAGCTCGTGATTTAGGGATAGACTTGAATGCTCACCAGGTTTCGCTGGAGGCTGTCAAAAGAGGTGGAAAAACAAGGATAAAAATAAACATTGAAATGTGTTATCGGAATTATAGAAGCAAGAAGTCCAATGGTAAATATCTCGAAAATCCTTTGATATCCCATCTCCTGTCCCTAGAAACAAGTGATAAAAATACAATTAGGGTAATTAAGAAAATGGGCTTTGAGATGAGTAAGTCAAAAAATGGAAAAAGATTGAGAGTTAGCAATATTGATATTAGGGAAATAGGTCGTATAGCACAAAAAATTAAAAAAGAAACGGGAGCCATCATTGAAACGAAGATGAATGTTGGCAAAACAAAAATTCAGCATAAAAAATCTTTAGTTATTCCAGCCTCCAATGTTTTGCCAGGTATGTTTTTGCCAGTAGTAAAAAATAAAGAAGTTATTTACGAACAAATAATAAAAAGAAGTGAAGAAGAAAAAAATATTTCAGTTTATGATTTAGAGATTGATAAAACTCACAATTTTGTTTCGAATGATATTGTGGTTCATAATTCAGTGTATAAATTTAGGGGAGCATCAATCTCAAACATTATGCAATTTAAGGATGATTATCCTGATACTAAGGAGGTTGTTTTGGTGGAGAATTATCGTTCCGGACAAGATATTTTAGATAGGTCTTATGATTTTATTAAACACAATAATCCGAATAGACTTGAGGTAAAACTTAAAATAGATAAAAAACTAAAATCAAATTCTGAGGGAATTGGAGGAGTTGAACATTTGCATTTTCCAACAGATATTGATGAAGTGCGAGGAGTGGCAAATGAAATAAAAAATATTTTCAAGAATGACAAAGAGGCTCGTTGGTCTGACTTTGCAATCTTGGTTCGCGCTAACGACACTGCTTTGAAATTTATTTCCGAGCTAACTAGAGAGGGCGTTCCAAATCAATTTGTTTCCTTGCGAGGTCTTTATTTCAAGCCCGTGATTCTAGATGTGTTGGCCTATTTTAAACTTCTCGACAATTACCATGAGTCATCTGCCTTGTTTAGAGTTTTGAATATGGATCTTTTTAAAATTAATTATCACGACCTAGTAGCTATAAATAAATTTGCTAGAAGAAAGGTTTATTCAATGTATGAGGCGTTAAAAAACTTGGATAAAATAAAAGAAATATCACCAGAAACAGTACTTACCGCTAAAAAGCTACTCGGTTTTATTGATAAACACAGCAAAGACGCCAGGTTTGATAAGGCTTCAAAAATATTCCTAGATTTTGCTCGTGATTCTGGCTTGATGACTCACTATGATTTTAATCGCGACCAAGAAATATATGACTACCTAAACCAACTCTATAGAAAAATGAAAGATTATGAATCAGCTGATCCAGATTTCAAAATAAAGAATTTTGTAGAAGCGGTTGAGTTGGAAATGGAAGCTGGGGAGACTGGTTCACTATCTCAAAATTTTGAAGACTCTGAAAAAGTAAGCGTAATGACAGCGCACGCCTCCAAAGGGCTTGAATTTAATTATGTTTTTTTAGTCAATCTAGTAGATAAAAAATTCCCGACTATCGGTAAAAAAGAAAAAATACCAGTTCCAGATGGTCTCGTAAAAGAAAAGTTGCCAGAAGGAGATGTTCATATTGAAGAAGAGCGAAGACTTTTTTATGTCTCTCTAACTAGAGCTCGTAAAAAACTATTTTTAACAAGTGCTACTGATTATGGTGGAGCTCAAAATAAGAAAGTTTCAAAGTTTTTGGAAGAGATGGGCTTTAATATTGAATTCGAAAAAAAGGATCCTTCGACAAGCTCAGGACGGGGAAAGGTAAAAAGAAATGACCTTGTGGATGATTTATTTTCCAAAAAAATAAGCCAAGAAGAAAGAGACACTAAATATGAGTTGCCGAAAAGGTTTTCATTTTCTCAAATTGCAGCTTACACAAATTGTCCTTATCAATATCGTTTTAATTTTATTTTAAAAATACCTATTGATGATAAACAGAGCTTCATCTTTGGTCGCATTATGCATGACACTTTGCGTGATTTATTTCTACCGATGACTGACCCAATAGTAGCTCAACAAGAATTATTTGAAACGAAAAAAGCTAATAAGAAAAAAATATCCAGAAAAGACCTTTTAACTCTTTACGAAAATAATTGGAAAAACGATGGATATAGGAGTAAAAAGGACAGAGAAAAGTATTATGAAAAAGGTGGTGTTATTCTAAATACTCTCTATGATGATATGGAAAGAGACGGTTGGCCAAAGCCTGCTTTTATTGAAAAACCATTTAATATAAAAATGGGAGGATATATAGTGAAGGGAGCAATAGACAGAATAGATCATCTTGAAGATGGAACAGTAGAAATAATTGATTATAAGACAGGAGCTCCAAAAGAAAAATTAGATTTTTCAGATAAGCGACAATTATTATTATATAAAATTGCAACTGAAGAAGCCCTAGGTTTAAAGGTGTCTAAATCGAGCTTTTATTATTTGGAAAATAATAGTAAGATAAGTTTTGTAGCCAAAGAGAAAGAATTGGAAAAATTAGAAAATCTTATTCTGGATACAATTACCGAAATAAAACAAAGCACTTTTCCACCAACCCCTGGTTTTCTTTGTGCTTGGTGTGATTTTAATAGTATTTGTGAATTTAGAAAGAAGTAGAGAGGAGGCACTTACTTTTAAATTTTGATGAATAGCAATTTCCTATTGATTGATAATATTAAATAATTAAAATTCTAAGCTATAAATCCTAAACTCTAAACAAATTCAAAATTAAAAACTTTTTTGGATTTTGAAATTATTGTTTAGATATTGTTTAGAATTTAGATATTAGGATTTAGAGTTTTTGAAAGTATGTTTAGTGATTTTAAATTTTTATTGAATAGAGCAGTCAGAAGGTCAGGCGCCTCTGGTTTTGTTGATGAGAAAACCGTTTTAAGGTATTTTTCAAACTTTTTAAGAGAGGTTTTTGGTAAAAATGCTGACGATAAATTCAAAATTATAGATTTTAGCGATGGGGTTATAAATGTAGCTTCTCTTTGCGAACTAAATGCAGTAAATTTGCGGAATAAAGAGCAATCACTAGTTGACAAATTAAATGAAAAATTGGATAAAAAACTAGTTAAAGAGATTAGAGTTTTAACTTGAAATATTGCATTATTGGTGCTAATATTGAAACATGCAACGAAATCGTTGTGTGTTTTTTCACTTGAGGGCCACATGCCCCAAATATACAAAAACACTTTGTGTTTTATAAAGTTTTAACTATATATGACTCTAAAAAAATATATAAGTACAATGCTTGCTGTTGTTTCTGTCTCCTGGATTTCCTGGATTTTTGTAATAAATATAATTGACCCATATTTAACAAATTGGATAGGGATTGCCCTGTTTTACGGCTCACTTTTTCTAGCTTTATTGGGCACGGCTTCACTCCTGGGTTTTATTGTAAGATTTGTAGCACTGAGACAAAAGTTAGCTTTCAGGGTTGTAAATGATGCCTTTAGACAATCATTTTTCTTCTCTTTTTTTCTTTTGGCAATTTTATTTTTATTATCAAAAGGATTGTTCTCATGGCTTAACTTAGTATTTTTAATAAGTGGATTATCTGTTTTAGAATTTTTTCTAATCAGTGTAAGAAAATAAATAATCCCTCCTACGCCAAGGCTTCGGAGGGCAGATATGATATGCAAGAAAAAATTGATAAATTAAAAAAAGAAATTCTGGATAGTATTTCTGACATCAAAGAAACTAAAGCTATTAAAGAATTAGAACTTTTTTATCTTGGGAGAAAGGGTAAATTAACCTCTGTTTTAAGAGATATTTCTAGTGTTCCAAAGGAAAGAAGAGCAGCGATGGGGAAATTGGCTAATGAAATTAAAAATGAAATACAGGCTAAATTTAATGAAGCAAAAAAAAGATTTGAACAAACTCCTCAGACAGATGAACAAAATGATGTAACTCTTCCAGGACTAAAACAAAAGATAGGTCATATTCATCCAATAACCCAGCTCCAATATGAGATGGAAGATTTATTTACTTCGATGGGATTTACTACTCTAGATGGTCCCGAACTTGAAAGTGACTATTATAATTTTGAAGCAATAAATATCCCACCATACCACCCAGCGAGAGATACTCAAGATACTTTCTATATTGATAAGCCAAACAAAGAAGGAGAGAACGACCTTGTTATGAGAACGCACACTTCTTCTGTTCAGGTGAGAGCAATGTTAAAACATGGGGCACCTATGAGAGCGATTGTTCCAGGTCGTGTTTTTCGGTCTGAAGCCACAGATGCTAGGCATGAACACACCTTTTATCAGGTTGAGGGTTTTGTGATAGACAAGGATATTAATTTTGCACACATGAAAGGTATTTTGGAGTTGGTTGGCAAAAAACTTTTTGGACCAGATACAAAAATTAGAATGAGGCCAAAATATTATCCTTTTGTTGAGCCTGGGTCAAACGGAGAATACACTTGTTTCCTCTGTCATGGGAAAGGTTGTACCTTGTGTAAAAAAACAGGTTGGCTTGAAATACTTGGTTCAGGAATGATACACCCCAACGTTCTTCGAGCAGGAGGAATTGACCCCGATGTATATCAGGGATACGCTTTTGGTTTTGGGCTAAACAGACTGGCTCAACTTAAATACAAAACAGATGACGTTAGGCTTTTTAATGGTGGTGATTTAAGGTTTATGAAGCAGTTTTAATAAAAAATATGTATATTTTTAAACTCTAATATCTAATATCTAAAACCTAAACAATTTCAAATTTTTAAAATAATAAATCCAAAACTTTTTTGAATATTTGAATTTAGACATTGTTTAGAGTTTAGTGTTTAGAGCTTAGGATTTATTTTTAAATAAAATTTTATGAATTTAAGTTTAAATTGGTTAAAAGAATTTGTTGAAATTCCAAAAAATATTAAAGCTAGTGATTTAAGAACTTCTCTAACCATGCATACAGTTGAAGTTGAAGAAATCAGAGAAGAATCTGAAAAATTTAACAACCTTGTTGTTGGTAAAGTATTAGAGGTGAAAAAACATCCGAATGCTGATAGACTGCAAGTTGCTTTAGTAGACAATGGAAGTGAAAAATTAAATATAGTATGTGGTGCGCCAAATATTGCCCCAGGTCAAAGAGTGCCCGTTGCTTTGGTTGGTTCAATTTTGCCAAATGGTCTTGAAATAAAAGAAGCTGATGTGAGAGGAGAGATTTCAAAAGGGATGCTTTGTGCTCCTGATGAACTTGGAGTAGGCGGTGATCATTCTGGCATATTGATATTAGATAAAAATGCTAAAGTCGGGAAACCATTAGCAGAACATTTCAAAATGGAAGATACAATAATAGAAGTTGATAATAAATCCCTTTCAAATAGACCAGATCTTTGGGGACATATTGGTATGGCTAGAGAGATATCTGCTATTCATGATTTGAAATTCCTGCCTGCCGGCAGGCACGGGAAGAACTATCAATACAACCCAGATAAACTATCCTGCGCTGATTGCGACAAGTTAAGCATAAAAGTTGAAGACCATAAAGATTGTTCTCGTTATATGGCAATTTCGATGAAGGGTATAAAGATAGTTGATTCACCAAAGTGGATGCAAGATAGATTATTGGCCGTAGGGATGAGGCCGATAAATAATATTGTTGATATTACAAACTATATAATGCTGGAGATAGGCCAACCAATGCACGCTTTTGATAGAAATCTAGTAGACAAAATTGTTGTGAGGAAAGCAAAAAAAGGTGAGACAATGGATACTCTTGATGGGGAGGCGAGGGAATTAGATGAAGATATGATTGTAATCGCAGACTCGAAAAAACCTCTAGCACTTGCTGGTGTTATGGGGGGTGCTAACAGTGAAATAAGTAATGAAACTCAGGAAATCATTTTTGAATCTGCTAATTTTGATTTTGTTTCAGTAAGAAAAACTTCAAACAAATTATCCCTAAGGACAGACTCTTCATCTCGTTTTGAAAAAGGGCTTGACCCGAATATGTGTGAGAAGGCTTTAGTTCGAGCTGTTGAGTTGGTTACTGAAATAATACCGGGAGCAGAAATTTCTAGTCAATTATCCGATGAAAAGAAATTTGAATTAAATCTAGGACCAATAGAAATAGAGATTGATTGGTTTGCAAAAATTCTTGGGGTTAAGATTGAAAAGAAGAAGATTTTAGCTAGTTTGGCTAGCCTGGGATTCATTGTTGAAGATATGGATAAAAAAATTAATGTTACAATTCCTACCTGGAGAGCAACAAAAGATATTTCTACCAAAGAAGACGTAGCTGAGGAAGTTGCTCGAATTTTTGGTTATGATAACATTCCGAGCTTGATGCCAAGTCTTTTAATGGAAGCGCCTGAGTTAAATAATGAATTATCTTTGATAAGGAGAATTAGAGAAACCTTAAAAGGATTGTCTCTGTCAGAGGTTTATAATTATTCTTTTGTCGATGAGGCTCAATTAAAAAAAATGGGCGTAGATTCATCTCAGTATTTCAAACTAGCCAACCCTTTAACTGCCAACCAAACCTTGCTAAGACAAAAACTATCAACTAATTTAATCTTAAATGTAAAAACTAATCAAGCGCGTTTTGAGGATTTTGCAATATTTGAGATTGGAAATGTTTTCTTGAGTCATGCTGGGTCTTTTGGAAAAGATAAAAAAAGCGACGAGAAGCTCCCATATCAAGAGAATAGACTAGGGATGCTTTTTGCCTCCGATAAAGAGGATGGTCTTTTTAGGAAAGCGAAAGGTTCTATTGAGGCACTTTTCGCTTCTCTTGGTTTAAAGCTCGCTTTTTGTGAAGCTGATTCTCAATCAAACTGGGCACAAAAAACAAATTCGTCTGATGTTTATTTGGCTGGCCAAAGAGGCACCAAAACTGACATTTTTTTAGGAACCATATCCATGATGGATGGAAAAATATCCAGGAGTCTTGGTATTAAAAAACAGTTTGTAATCGCTGAATTTTTCATGAGCGAGATACTTAAAACAAGTGTAGAGAGAGAGGAAAAAACATATAAACCTATCCCAAAATACCCAGCACTTTTGCGAGACTTGGCTTTTGTAGTAAATAAAAAAATATCTTATAGTGATATCGTTTCCTCTATTTATAAACATAGTGAATACATAGAAAGCATCGAATTATTTGATGTTTACGTTGGTGAGAACATTGGGGGTGATAATAAAAACATAGCTTTCCGAGTAAGATATCAAGCAGATAAAACCTTAACCAATGAAGAAGTGGATGACATTCAAAAAGAATTGTTGAATAAAATGGGTGAAAAATTTGAAGCAGTTATTCGTGATTACTAACCCTCCGAATCCGCCAGCTGGCGGATTCGGAGGGCAAGCCCTAATGTTATTAATATAAATTATTATTAAAAAACCTCCTTCGCTGCCTTGGATGTAGTGTTGGTGGACAGATAAAAATATGTTTGAAACAAGCGCCGACATTCTAAATATAGTTAAAGCAGTATCAATTTTTTCTCTTGCCATGTTTACTTCTTGGGCAATTTATTATTTGGCTCGAACCATGAAAGAGCTTTTTAGATTAATTAAAGAGACCAGAGGCATGTTCAATAAGATAGAAGGAGTAATTGATTCTGTAAAAGAAAAAGTCGAACATTCAACTTCGTACTTGCTTTTAATGAGCGAAGGTGTTAAAAAGTTAGTTGAAGTAATTGGAAACTATACTGCTAAAAAATAGCAGGCGAACCTGCTAGAATAATGAATAATGAATTATGAGTAATGAAAAGATAAAAAGTTTCACTGATCTTAATTCATGGAAAAATCACATGAACTGGTTTTAGAAATTTATAAAATCACAAAAACTTTCCCAAAAGAAGAATTATTCGGACTTACCTCACAAATTAGAAGAGCCGCGGTCTCCATAACTTCAAATATTGCTGAAGGGTTTAGTCGAAATTCCTATAAAGATAAATTAAAATTTTATTATATCTCACAAGGGTCTTTAACTGAATTACAAAATCAGCTATTGATTGCGAAAGACGTTGAATATATAATAAGTGTTGTCTTTAAATCTTTAGCTGACAAAACAGTAGTATCACATAAGTTAATAAATGGGTTAATAAAAAAATCAAAAGAAATTTATGATTCATAATTCATGATTCATGATTCATCGTAGTATATGAAAAAAAAATTACCAACAGTAGTTGTTTTTGGTAGAACGAATGTAGGGAAATCAACTCTTTTCAATAAAATAACCGGAAAGAGCATGGCCTTAATAGCAGACATTGAAGGAACTACTAGGGATAGCAATATGGCAGAAGCAGAGTGGAATGGGATTGATTTTACTCTAATCGATACTGGAGGGATTACGGATCTCGATTTTTTACTTGAGAAAAAAGCAGAGACTGGAGACATAGAAGCAAAAGTTCAGAAACAAGCAAGTGATTATTTGGCCAAGGCAGACCTTGTTTTATTCGTGGTCGATGCAAAAGCGGGGATATTGCCTCAAGATAAAGAGATGTCAGGACTTCTTAAAAAAGTATTACCAAAAAGCAAAAAAATAATTTTAGTAGTAAATAAATCAGATAGTCAAAAATTACGTAAAAATGCCGCTTCTTTTTATAAACTAGCAATGGGAGAACCGATGACCGTATCTGCCACTACTGGTTCGGGTATTGGAGATTTGCTAGACGAAGTTAGCAGACATTTGGGAGAAAAATTTCCACTGCTTAAGGAAAGTAGCAAAAAAATAAAAGAAGAAATAATAGCTGAAATGGACGCAAGGAAAGAGGCTCTAAGTAATGCTGTAAAAGTTTGTTTTATTGGGAAGCCAAATGTCGGTAAGTCTAGCTTGATAAATAAAATGCTTGGCTATGAAAGAGCTATTGTTAGTCCTGTTCCTCACACCACAAGAGAGCCACAAGACATAGAATTTAATTATAAAGATAAACTTGTTCGATTGGTTGATACAGCTGGTCTTAGCAGACAGGGGCAGAAGGATCACAGAAGGAGCAGGGTTCCTAGTAAAATAAAAGACGTAGCCGCTCTTGAAAAAATGAGCATTGAAAAATCACTATATTCTCTAAATAAAGCAGACATTGCTTTGTTTGTTATGGATGTAAATGAAGAGCTTACAAGACAGGATGCTAAAATAATTGAAGAAATTGTTATTAGAAAAAAGAGCTTAGTAATTGTTGCCAACAAATGGGATTTAATTGAAGAAAAAGATACTAAGAAATTTACCGAATCTATTTATGATTTTCTTCCTTTCGCAACCTGGGCTCCAATTATTTTTGTTTCAGCATTGACTGGGAACAAAGTGAAGAAAGTTCTCGATGTCTTATTGGATGTTGACAGGGATCGAAGAATTGAACTTTCTGAGCAACAACTAGATAGATTTTTAGCAAGAGTTATTAAGATGCACAAACCTGCCAAAGGAACAGGAACTAAGCATCCCCACATATATAAGATACATCAAATAAGTGCCAACCCACCAATTGTTGAAGTAAAGATTGGTTCAAAAGATAATCTCCATTTCTCTTATGTTAGATTTCTCTCAAATAGATTAAGAGAACGTTTTGGTTTTGTGGGAACACCAATTTCTGTGAAAGTATTGAGAAATAAAAAAATTCATGGAGCACACGACGGCAATAATTCACCTAGAAAAAGAGAAACTAGGTCAAGAAGACCATCTTAATATGAAAATTATAATTGGACTAGGTAATCCTGGTGAAAAATATAAGAGTACAAGACACAATGCTGGGTTTGAGGTTATTGATATTCTGGCCGATAGTTTAGGTCTCAATTGGCAAGAAGACAAAAAAAGAAAAGCACTTGTCGCTCGAGATAATAAGTATACCCTAATAAAGCCAATGTCTTATATGAATTTGTCAGGTGAACCAACTAGGGCAATACTCGATTATTATAAGATCTTACCAAAGAATTTTAAATTGTTTACAATCAAGAATTCAGATCTATCTGGTATTCTAACTGTGGTTCATGATGATCTTGATATAGACTTTGGTGTATACAAAAAATCGACTGACTCCAGAAGTGCTGGGAATAATGGAGTTCAATCTATAATAAATAATTTGGGAACAAAAAATTTCAATAGATATAGAATAGGAATAAAAAATGACAGCTTAAGACTCATTCCTAGTGAAAAATTTGTATTACAAAGATTTAATAAAGAAGAAAAGGAGGTTCTGGCTTCTTTGTATAGAGATATAGTAAAAGACTTACAGAATTAAAAAAAGGCCTCAAGGGCCTTTCTTTGATTTCTATAAACTCGCCTAGAAGAACAATATACAAAACAAAGGAGGGTAAGTTCTGTAAGATGTCTCTAGACGAAGTTGTAAAATTCAAAATAATATATATTTTTCTACTTACCAACTAATTCTTATTTTAGGTGCTCAAGGAGGAAAGGCATCTATAAACAAAAACAGTGGCAAGTAGAAAAACTAACACTATTTCAAATCGATTTTTCACTCTAACACACAAGTATTTCTATGTCAAGTATTAGAGTTTTTATTAAAAATATCAAAAAATGGACTTAAGCAAACATAAATATCTAGTGGCCCTATCGCATTTCTCAAAATTTGGTCCAGTTAGGTTGAAAAAATTAAAAGATTATTTTCCAAACTTTGAAGTTGCTTTCAATGCAAACACTAGTGAGCTCAAAAAGGCTAGGATTGAAGAAGCAATCGCGTCTGAATTTGTTTCTTTCCGTTCGCAAATTGACATTGAAACAATTGTAAACAAGATTCAAAAAGAAAATATTTCTGTAATTGGAATAGATGACGAGAATTACCCAGAAATTTTAAAAGAAATCTTTAATCCTCCTCAAATCCTTTATTTTAAGGGGGAGTTATTTGCAGATGAAAATGGTTTAGCTGTCGTTGGTTCTAGGAATTATACTGCCTATGGTCAACAAATTGTTGAAGATATTGTAAGAAAAGTTGCAAAAACTGGTATACCAATAATAAGCGGACTAGCCCTTGGGGTTGATGCACACGCTCACAGAGTAGCCCTTGAAGAGGGAACTAGAACAATCGCAGTTCTTGGAACAGGGGTTGATTTGGCAAGTATTTATCCATCCCATAACAGACATTTGGCGGGGAAGATAGTTGAGGCGGGAGGAGCACTAATATCAGAGTTTCCGATAGGAACAGCTCCGCTCCCATATCATTTTCCTCAAAGAAATAGGATCATTTCAGGTCTTACAAAAGCGACCTTGGTCGTAGAAGCGAGAGAAAAGTCAGGGGCTCTAATTACGGCTCGTGATGCCCTGGAGCAAAATAGAGAAATAATGGCAGTTCCTGGGAGTATCTATTCTGCTCTTTCCGCTGGGCCAAACAAACTAATAAAAGATGGGGCAAAAGCTGTTTTGTGCGTCCAGGATATTTTTGATTCACTTGACTTGGACAATGTTGTGAATTATATTAAGAAAGAGGAGATTAAACCAGAAACAAAAGAAGAAGAGGAAGTTTTAAAATTTTTAAAAAATGAACCAATTCATATAGACGCTTTAGTCAGATTGACAAAGTTAGATATAAAAATTATAAATACAACTTTGAGCATGATGGAGATAAAAGGAATGATAAGAAATCTCGGTGGAATGAATTATGTTTTAATAAAATGAAAATAATATAATAATTATGAAATTAGTTATAGTTGAGTCGCCGACAAAGGCAAAAACAATTACAAAATTTTTGGGGAAAGATTATGTTATCGATTCTTCTTTTGGGCATATCCGTGACCTACCCAAGAAAGAATTGGGTATTGACGTTGAAAACAATTTTGAACCAACTTATGAAATACCCGATAGCGCTCAAAAAACAATTTCAAGATTGAAGGGCCTGGCCAAAAAAGCAGACAAGATTATTCTGGCAACTGATGAAGATCGTGAAGGAGAGGCTATTGCTTGGCACTTGTCAAAAGCTCTTGGTCTAGACAGCAAGAAAGCAGAGAGAATTGTTTTTCACGAGATTACAAAAGAGGCGATACTTGATGCTATAAATAATCCTAAGAAAATTGATCATGATTTGGTTGATGCTCAGCAAGCCAGAAGAATTCTCGATAGAATTGTTGGTTATCAACTCTCGCCTTTTCTATGGAAGAAAGTATCACGAGGTTTGTCAGCTGGTAGGGTACAGAGTGTGGCTGTTCGTTTGGTAGTTGAAAGAGAAAGAGAAATTCAGGCTTTTGACCCACAGGAATATTGGACAATCGATGCTAGTTTAAAGAAGAGCGACGGGAAAAATTTCGTATTTCCAGCTAAGTTAAATAAAGTTGAAGGTAGGACTCTGGATAAATTTGATATCAACGATAAAAAGAAGGCAGATGGAGTGGTAAAAGAATTGAACGGAGTTGATTATGTCGTTGAAAGCGTTATTAAGAAGCAAGTTAAGAAAAATCCCCCAAAACCATTTATAACATCATCCCTTCAACAAGCAGCCAATAGAATGCTTGGTTTTTCTGCTAAGCAAACAATGGTTGTTGCTCAACAGCTATATGAAGGTATTCAAATAAAAGGTAAGGATCAGGTAGGTTTGATAACTTATATGAGAACAGATTCTCTGAATCTTTCAAATAAATTTAAAGAAGATGCTAAGGCATATTTACTAGAGAAACTGGGAGAAAAATATGTTCCTAAAGTTGAAAGAGCCCACAAGACAAAATCTAAAAATGCTCAAGAGGCTCACGAAGCAGTTAGGCCAACTGAGGCTAGTCGTGATCCTGAGTTGATAAAAGATTCTCTTGCCCCAAATCAGTATAGGTTATATAAATTAATTTGGCAGAGAAGTATTGCTTCTCAAATGTCTGAAGCAATAGTAGATGCAACTGTTATAGACATAAACGCTGGGAATAAATATCAATTTAGAGCCAATGGGCAAATGATAAATTTTGATGGATATCTAAATATTTATCCTGAAAAAAGCAAAGAATTAGAATTGCCGAGTCTAGAAGCAAAAGATGATCTTGCCCTAGAAGAACTTTTATCAGAACAACATTTTACAAAACCACCTGCTAGATATTCTGATGCTGGGCTTGTTAAAGAACTTGAAAAACACGGGATTGGAAGACCGTCAACATATGCACCGACAATAGCGACGATTGAGGCTCGAAATTATGTTAGTCGAGATGAAGGAAAACGGCTCGCCCCTACTGACATTTCATTTATTGTGACTGATCTTCTCGTAAATCATTTTTCAAGAATTGTTGACTATAAATTTACAGCTCAAATGGAAAATGACCTAGATAATGTAGCTGAAGGGAATCTTGAATGGCAACCTGTAATTAGGGATTTTTATGTCCCATTCAATGAAAATTTAAAACTAAAAGACGAAGAGCTTGATAGAAAAGATGTTGTCCCAGAAGAAGAAAGTGATGAGATTTGTGATAAATGTGGCGCTAAAATGATAATCAAAACAGGTAGATTTGGGAAATTTCTAGGTTGTGGTGCTTATCCTGATTGTAAAAACATAAAAAGCATGCCAGGGAAAGACGGTGAAAAAGAAAAAACCCCAGAGCAAATAGAACTTGAAGAAAAACACAAAGATACAGTTTGTGAAAAATGTGGTAAACCAATGGGAGTTAAGAATGGACGATTTGGACCTTTTCTTGGTTGCACTGGATATCCTGATTGTAAGAATATAAAGAATCTAAACGAAAAAGCAAAGACAGGAGTTAAATGTCCCACTTGTGGAAAGGGAGAAATAGTTGAGAAGAGAAGTAAACGTGGAATATTTTATGCCTGCGACCAATATCCAGATTGTAAAACCGCCTTGTGGGGCAAGCCAACGGGTGAAAAATGTCCTGACTGTAGTTCACTTTTAGTGGAATCTAAAGATGGAGGATTAGTTTGTAGTGCAAAGGATTGCAAGTATAAAAAATAGAAATATTCTCAATAGTATATATAAAATAAAGTCGTACACCCGTCTACCTCAATTTTAACTCAACTTGTTTGTTAAGAGTAGTTATCTTTATAAAAATTATGAGGTTAATGCAATTCGTTCATGGCATTTCAGGCAGGTATGTACGACTTTATTTTATATACTCAAAACTTTTAATTTCTAAGTCCTGTGTTTAGTTACTCCTCTTTATTTTCAGTACCTGACAATGTTTCATCTGCGCTCTGTCCTAAGATAACAAGAAAATCTGGTTGGACCGGATTTTTTTCATTTTCTAAATCTTTTTCTAGGTCTTCTACTAACCAATCAGGAAGTCCAAATGACACATTGGCATTTAAAACCTTTTTCAGAACAGCCAAGGATTCTTCTTTTTCTCCGTAGCTCAAATCATAGATAACTGATTTTTGAAAATTTTGTTTGCTGGAATTTCCAACTCGGATAACATTAAAGCTATATTTTTCTAAATCTAGGGATGCTTGGGAAGCGAGACCATTTATCCAGGTGCCATTTCTCACTTCAACGGTAGCAGCTTCTTCTACGACTACGTTTTTGGCTTCAACAGGGGCATCAGAAAAAATATTATTAACCATATATTGTATTTCAGAGAAGTCTCCACTTCGAGGGGAGAGGATATAGGCTCCGGTGTCTGCGATAGTATCAACTAATAATCCATTTGGGCTATTGTCAAGAACTTTATTAATAATCTGGTCTTTGCTAACATCCTTAAAGTCTTTCCAAAGTTTTACCATTTCCCAAGTTTTCAAATTTGTAGAAATATGGTTATTTGCCTCTTCTAATATATCTCCTATCATTGAAGGATTAAAAAGAGTATGAGCCGAAACTAATTTATTTTTAACAGCCTCAATTATGATCTGTTGTCTTCTCGCTCTAGCAAAGTCTGAACCTTCTACTCCGTAAGCATGCCTGGAACGAGCAAATTTAAGTGCAAGCTCACCATCAAGTTGTTGCCAGCCTTCTTCAATATATAGATGTTCAAAACGTGCTTCATAGTTTTCAGCAGATTCCATTCCTTTTACGGGATATCTGTGGTCTTCTAGTGTATTTTCAACATAGACCTTAAGACCATCTAGCTCATTGATAATATTCACAAATCCTTCGAAATCAACACGCAAGTAATAGTCTATTGGAATCCCTAATATATCACTAACAGCCTGACTAACCGCCAAGCCACCACTATCGGCTGTATCCATTTCAGCATAGGCATTAATAGAATTGATTTTTTGAAATCCTTTATCTTCAATTGGGATGGCCATATCGCGAGGGATGGACATCATGGCAACTTTTTTAGTATCAAGATCTAGACTAGCGAGTATTATAGTGTCAGTTAAGTAACCACCTTCATGTTGCCTACCTCCCATTCCGAGTAGAAGAATATTTACTCTTTCTCTTTGCTCGCCCTTCAAGGCTTTATCAGCACTTTCTGCTAAGTTCTTCAAGGTATTAATAATAGGAATACGAGCCATCCAAGAACTTGGTTTTTGATTGGAAACAATAACTTGAGTTGTAAATATAAAAAATGCGATGAATAAAAATGTAAGCAAAAAAGCCGCTCCCTTCATAAGTAGCTTGGGTTTTTTTCTAATATCTTTTTTAACCTCTTTTATCTCCTGATTATCAAGAAAATTTGGCATAAATTTAAATACAGCAGGGTTGGGCTGCTATTTTAATATTGTTTCTAGAATAATTATAGCTATATTTTTGGGGAAAAGCAAGGTTGTCACACACGACACAAAACATGCAATATAACATGGAATATATTAGAAATAAGCAAAAAATGTTACATGTTTTGTGTTTTGTGTTGTGTGGTCTAGGGTTGATTTTAAAAAATAAAAGTGTTATAATCGTAATTAGTTATTGAACTTAGCAATAACATTTTTAATATCTTTAATTTTTACAATAATATGTTTAAAAATTCAGTTGCCTTTGTCTTTGAATTACTTAAAATAGTTTTAATTTCTTTTGTAATAATAGCTCCAATTCGCTATTTTTTGATTCAGCCCTTCTATGTTAAAGGGGCTTCAATGGAGCCTAACTTTTACGATCATGAATATTTAATAGTTGATGAGATTTCCTATAGATTTAATGACCCCAAGAGAGGTGAAATTATAGTATTTAGATATCCAAAGAATCCACAAGAGTTTTTTATTAAAAGAATTATTGCCTTTCCAGGAGAAAAAGTTCAAGTTAAGGATGGAAGAGTTATCGTGTATAACGATGAAAATCCAGATGGATTGACTTTAGATGAAACTTATTTAGAAAAAAATATAAAAACATATAGCTTAAGTGAAGACCTGATAACTTTGGGTTCTAGTGAATATTTTGTATTGGGGGACAACCGAAACGCCAGCAAAGATTCCAGAAGTTTTGGACCTGTTGACCGTAGCTTTGTGATTGGCAAAGTTTTGTTACGAGGTTGGCCATTCGACAGAGTTGACGTTTTTCCTGCACCAACTTACTAATTATTATTTATTTGATATAAAATTATGGCCAAAAACATAAAAGCAAAAGATATAAAGCAAGCCCCAAAAAAACCCAGTAGTAGATCAAGGAAATTTTCCAGACTCAAAGGGATGAAAGATATTACTTTTGAAGAATATAAATATCACGACTTGGTTGTTAAGAAAGCAATTGACCTAGCCACAACTTACGGCTTTCGAAGAATAGAAACTCCAGTACTTGAGAATGAAGCTTTGTTTGAAAGGTCAACTGGGAAAACAAGTGATATTGTTTCAAAAGAGATGTATACTTTTGTTGATAAAAGTGGAGACAAAATTTCTCTAAGACCAGAAGCTACTCCAGGTCTTGTTAGAGCTTATAATGAACACGGAATGCTCAATCTTCCTCAGCCTGTGAAAACACTTTTTATCGGTTCTCTTTTTAGACATGAAAAACCTCAATCCGGAAGACTAAGAGAACATCGTCAGTTTGACCTTGAGATGTTTGGAGAGGCTAGTCCTGTTGCCGATGCTCAGCTGATGATTATCGCTTATAATTTTTTTAGAGAATTACAGATTGATATTCAGATTCAAGTAAATAGTATTGGTTGCAAAGAGTGCCGAGGAGATTATATAAAAAAACTAGTTGCTTTTTATAAGGAAAGGGGAAAGAGAACAAGACTTTGTAATGATTGTAAAAAACGTTTAGATAAAAATCCATTAAGACTGTTAGACTGTAAGGAAGCCGATTGTATTGAGATTAGAGATGATGCTCCACAGTTAGTTGATTATCTTGATGATGCTTGTCGTGAGCACTTTGTGAAGGTCCTTGAATATTTAGATGAATTTGATATTCCTTACGTTCTAAACCCATATTTGGTGAGAGGCCTTGATTATTATAATAGAACAGTTTTCGAATTTGTTTCAGCTCCAGAAGAGAATGAAGAGGGAGAAACCAGGCGACAAGTTGCCCTTGGTGGTGGAGGTCGTTATGACGATCTTGTTGAAACAATGGGGGGACGCGAGCCTACTCCAGCCCTTGGTTTTGGGATAGGACTTGAAAGAGTTGTTATGAAGATAAAAGAGTTAAATATTCCATTGAAAAAAGATGATGATGATATTATCTTCTTGGCTCAACTGGGAGAGCCAGCGAGGAAAAAGACCATGGTAATGTTTGAAGAATTAAGAAGATCAGGATTTAAGGTTAGACAAGCCTTTACTAAGGATGCACTAAAAAATCAGCTTGAAGAAGCCAATAGAGTTGGAGCGAAGTACAGCATAATTATAGGCCAAAAAGAAATGTTAGATGAAACAGCAATGTTAAGAGATATGGAGTCTGGAGTACAGGAAATTGTTGATATTAAAAAAGTTTCACAAGAATTACAAAAGAGATTAAAAAAAGACTAATTAGACATTTGACAGTTTTGATGTTTGATATTAGAATAGTCAAGTAATATTAATAATAATTTAAAATATCTAGAAGGGAAGGTGGCAATATGAAAGAAGAAAAAAGAAAGAAAGGTGAAAGTTTTGAGAATTTTTTAAGAAGATTCAACAAAGGCTTAATTCAAAGTAGAAAGCTACAAGAAGTTCGTTCAAGAAAATATGTTTCAAAGGACAAGAACAAAAATAGCCAGAAAATATCTACTTTATTTGGCATGAAACTAAAAGAAAAAACTGAATACTTAAAGAAAATCGGAAAATTAAAAGAAGAGCCTAAAAGACGCTGGTAAAAAATATATGGCTAATTTATTAGATCAAATTAAAATCGACCTTAAAGAGGCAATGAAAGCAAAAGAAGAGTTAAGGCTCTCTGTTTTGCGAATGATGATTTCTGTGATTCGAAATAAAGAAATCTCCTTAAGAAAAGGAGAGGACGTTGTTTTGAGTGATGAACAAATTTTAGAAGTATTATCTTCTGAAGTTAAAAAAAGAAAAGATTCAATTGAATCTTATAAAGTAGGGAACAGAGAAGATTTGGTAGAAATAGAAAAAAACGAAATCGATATTATAGCAAAATATTTACCAGCACAAATGTCAGAAGAAGAGCTAGAAAAGATTGTTGAAGATGTGATGAAGACAAAAAGTGAAAATTCCACAGTTGCATTTGGTGCGATTATGGGAGAAGTAATGGCTCGGGTAAAGGGAAAAGCTGATGGAACGGCAGTGTCTGCGATGGTAAAGAAAAAGTTAGGATAGAACAATTTGAAATATAAAAAATTACGTGATTAATTGCGTAATTTTTTTATTTACTAAATCAGGATAAACAGTTTGACTCTTTTATTTTTATAACTTAGTCTTATAATATATGGTGAATCAAAAAAATGAAAAACTATTTCATAATCTATTTTTAATTGGCATTTTCATAAAAGGATTAGATGGTGTTTTGGAGACGATAGGTGGAGTTTTTCTGATTTTTTTAAAAACAGACTTTATTGTCAAATTAGTAAAAATAACCTTTAACCATGAATTAGTCCAAGACCCGACCGATTTTGTAGCAAACTATATTGTTAAATATTCACAAAGCATAAGTATTGATACTCTTTCTTTCGTCTCAATATATTTAATAATACATGGAGTTATTAAATTAAGTTTGTTTATCGGCTTATGGCAAAAAAGGATATGGGTATATCCTGTTGCGGGGGTAATTTTATTTTTATTTAGCTCATATCAGTTTGTCAGAATCCTGCATACTCATTCATTTGTTTTAACATTTCTAACCTTGGTAGATGTTTCGATTATTGTGTTATTGCGATTTGAATATTTGAGAATAAAAATGTCAACAAACAAAATATAAAATTATGCCCCTTGATTTATTAGTAAAGAAACCAGCTCCAGAAGTTCTGCCAAATGAGATGGAAAATTTAATTGTTGAATTAAAAAAATCATCAGGTAGCGAAGAGTGTTTAAAAAAGGCTTATCAAATATTAGTTGATAGATATCAAGGACAGCGTATCAAAACCTATACGAGGATATTTAATATATTTTACTCGGATATTAATTATTTATGGAGACAAAAAGGTTTTCTTCATTGTAATAACATAAATTATATAATGAGAGCATTTTTAATAAAAAGTAATTTTTTTAAAGAAGATGATATTAAAATAAAATGGACATTGGTTTGGTATATTTCTCCTCATCAATATTTACAAGTTAGGATTAATGAGAAATGGGTAAACGTAGATGTCTGGGCCCATTCTTTTGGAATTAAATTTGGCGATAGAGCACGTGGTTTTCATTGATAGTTGTAATGTTTAGAATATAAAAACCCTCCTAAATTTTTGGAGGGTTTTTGTTTTTTGCATTTAGCAAGAATTATATTCTACTTGAAAGATCTCTTAACTTTGAAATTTTTAGGAGTTCGGTTAATTTAGAGGCAATATTTAGCTTCAGAAATAGTTGTCGGGTCAAGATGCTTTTTGCGATGTCCAACTTTTCTTCTCTGTGGGTGTACATAAACAACTTTAGTTCTAGTCGTTTATTCTGTAAAATTTCTTCCATTGGGTTTTCTGAAGAGAAAAGTTCAACATCATTTGATCCAACAATATTTAATTTTAACATGTCACCGGCTTTTGTCTCACCCTTATCTATTGGTTGCCAGACAAAAGAATATAAACGCTTACTTTCAGAACCATACCCATCTGGAAAATAATTTAAAGAAATTTTATCTTCTTCGATAATCCAACGGTTTTTCCCTTTAAGTACAATAATCTTTCGAACCCTTACAGAATTGAGGGATTCTTTGGCCATGATTTTTGAAAACTCGACTATTGCTTTATTGTCTTTCTTTTGGCCAGTCCGTCTATCCGTTCTTCCGCCATTTCGTTTTGAACGATAATTTCTTTTTTTGTCACAATACATTGTTCTTATTTTCATACCAGCAAAAGCTTTACCATCACCTGAGGGGATAAGCATGCATTGCACATCACCAAAGGTAATTGTGTCTTTCTGTTTTCTTTGAATTTTTTGTAAAACGCTTTGAATTGTATTCTCAGACTGATACCACAATTCTCGGGCCATGAGCTTCTCCTTTGTTGAGTAACTATCTTTAGTGATCTTTTATTTGAATGAACAAACTTATTATTCATATCTAAGCATAAATATATTACTTAGTAAAGCAAGCATAATATTGACAAACTATGCAAAAACAGTATAATGAAAATAGTTAAAATTTAGTTCAGTGCTTATGCAGGGAGATTGGAACCCTGTTTCTAGGAATAGAATAAGCTACTTAAATCAAGGTGTCCCGTTCGCGGGAAAGCTAGATGGAACCGCGAGAAGTCTCGTTCTAGCAATTCAATTATTTTTTGGATTGTGGGAGCGAGATTTTTTATTTGCGTGCGAGCAAATACCCATCTAACTGCGAAGCAGGTAGCGTGTGTAAATCGAAATGGAATTTCTGGATTCCGGGTCGGGGCCCGGAATGACAGGGGGGGGG
>JAQIDC010000058.1 GCA_027858235.1 Patescibacteria group bacterium
AAATCGGGACGCTCTAACCAGCTGAGCTACCTCCCAAGCAACCATTCAATATATTTTCGACTTTTCTTTTTCTTTATTTGTAGTTCTCGCTTTATGGCTTCGCCCTTTGTGCTATATTCTTCTGAATAAACTACAACCCAAGGGCGATAAGGCTTTGTGGATGATGTGGCTCCGGCATTGTGCCGATCCAGACGCTGATCAATATTAATGCAGCTGCCAACGTAATATCGGCCAAAGCTTTCACTGTAGAGGATATAGACGTAATGGGGCATAATCAATGCTATTTAATCTTTTTGTTTAACTTTGATTGCTGTTAACTAACTTATCTAAACTTTTAAATGAAAAACAATAATGACCAATTACTGGTTATGAAACTACGAAAGAATGACCATGAGTCATTCAAACTTCTTTTTGAAAAGTACAGCAGTCCCTTATATAATTTTGCTTTCAGCTACTTAAAATCGAATAGTGCTGCTGAAGATATTGTACAAGAAGTTTTCATCAAAATATGGGAAAAAAGAAGCACCCTTATTTCTGATTCTAACTTAAAAGCATATATTTTTAAAATTGCCCTGAACGCAATGCGTAAACAGTTTTTAAAATTATCAAAAGATACTGAGGCCAAACACGATATCCTTTTTGATATTTCAAATGACAAGAATAGCTTTGATGATAACAATGATTATGATTTTTTATTATCAAAACTGAATGAATTAATTGAACAAATGCCGGAAAAAAGGAAATTGGTTTTTATAAAAAAGAAATTAGAGGAAAAATCAATTAAAGAAATAGCCACAGAATTAGACTTGTCACCGAAAACCGTTGAATATCACGTCACAGAAGCAATGAAGTTTTTAAAAAATAAATTCGAAAAACTAAATTTCAAGGGCTTGATATTCTTTTATCTTTTCATCAAAAAATAATTTCTTTCAAAATATATCATTTTTTGCCTAGGGATTTTCTACCTTTTAAGATATTAATAACAGCTAGTAGAAATTAGTATTAGTCTATTAGTAGTTAGTTAGAACAGAACAAAGAAGGAGGATTTCATATTCTCCTTCTTTAAAAAGGCAAAAATGACAAAAAATATAGATAAAGATTTATTAATTCGATATTCAAAAGGAAAGTATTCATATAACGATCTTAAAAAAATACGTGAATGTTTTTCTTCATTTAAATATGATTTAGGTAGATACCTCTATCCTCGTTGGGAATCTATTCTAACAGAAAATTCTGCTCCTAAGAACCTACACCATATTTATAAAAACATCCATTATGATATCCTTGTTAAAGAATCAAATCAAAAAAAATCAAGGAAATTATTTCATCGGATAACACAAATTGCAGCAGTTTTATTAATAGCTATTCTGTTTTCCGGTTTGGGCTATCTTCTGTCAAAATCAGATTTCCAAAATAAAGACCAATTTGCATGGGTTGAAATTAATGCACCTCTGGGTTCCAGAGTTGAATTCTTCCTACCTGACAGTTCTCGTGGTTGGTTAAACAGTGGTTCAAAATTAAAATATTCACCTAATTTCATCGATAATAGACTTGTTAATTTAACTGGTGAAGGATACTTTGAAGTAAAACATTTCGATAATTCAAAATTTAGGGTAAGTGTTCCTGATATGAATATCGATGTATTAGGTACGAAGTTTAATGTTTCTGCCTATCATGAAGATGACTTTACCGAAGTGGTTCTTGAAAAAGGAAAAGTTGAAATAACGGGAAAGACAGGAAATTTTAATCAAATACTAAAGCCCAACGAAAAGATTTCATTTAATCACCAAGAGCGAAAAGTTCTGTTATCTGAAGTCAATCCACAAAAATCTTCTGCATGGAAAGAAGGAATGTTGGTTATCGATAACGAACCTTTAGGTACAGCATTAAATCGTATAGAACGCTGGTATAATATCAGTATTGTTATTGAAAATGAGAATCTTAAGGAATATCGATTTAAAGCTACATTTATTGACGAACCGTTGGAAGAGGTATTAAAGTTAATTGCAAAAACAACTCCTATAAAATATAAAATTGATGATCGAGTAATATCTGAAAACGGTGTTGTTAACAAAAGGAAAGTAACAATAAAACTAAAATAGCAAAAACAGGGAAGAGCTGGTACCCCTTCCCTGAATATTTGCAGAGCAACTGAATTTAATTATTTACTCTAACAATGTAAAATTATGAAAAAAAAGTTAAAACTAAATGGCTATTGGTATGCTTCTTTGCTAAATCTTTATGCCATTAAAAAATTGTTTAGGATGGCACGCTTTACTTTATTTTTCGTCATCTTGGGTATAACCCAGTTGGCAGCTGTTAATTCTTATTCTCAATTAACAAGAATTTCACTTTCGGTTGAGGATGAAAAATTGGAAGACATATTCGAAAAAATTGAAAATGAGTCTGAGTTCTATTTCCTTTACAACAAAGACTTAGTCGATGTGGAACAAAAGACAAGTGTAAATTCAAAGAATGAAACTATTAAAGATGTACTGAATGAAATGTTAACCAATAAAAACATTTACTATTCAGTGTACGATCGTCAGATTGTTTTATCAAACATAGAGGATAGAAATTCTCCCCAAAACAATCTAAATACTATAACAGGAAATATAACAGATAAATCTGGAGCTCCTCTGCCTGGAGTTACTGTTTTTGTAAAAGGAACAACAACGGGTACTATTTCTGATGCTAACGGAAAATATATTTTATCTAATGTTTC
>JAQIDC010000059.1 GCA_027858235.1 Patescibacteria group bacterium
AAAAATACCGAACATACCGCTTCTAAATTGTTCATATAATAGAGGTTTAGTTTATTAATATTCTCTATTATATCATATATGCCAAATCTTGGAATTTGATAGTTTTACGTATGATCCCTAAATAGCATCTCTCCACTCTATATCATCCCTTTTAAAATGAGTGTATAGAGAAAACAAAAAACTGAGCCCAGGACAAACCTGGGCTTTTTTACTTAACCCAAAAATCTTCTTTCATTTTACTATCATCGTCTTCTCGCTTTTCTTCTATTTTTTCTTTTGCCTGGTCACGTAGTACATCTAATTCGAGATTGTTCAATTCTATACTTTTTTCCTCTAAATATTCTTTAGTATTTAATTCCGGATCTTCAATAACAATTGACAATAATACATCGAGGATAGTTCCTATTTTTGGGCCTGGTTTTATCTCTAGATTTTTCATTAAGTCATTCCCGTCTATTTTTAACATCTTTACTGAAATAGGATCATTTTTTACTTTTTCAACCATATATTCCAGGTGTCTCAATTTGTATGGTTTTCCTTTTGGAACATTAGAGCCAAGTCTATCGGAAATACGAACATCCATTAAATCTTTCATATTTTCGGGACCAACTTTTTTGAGTAATTTTCTAACTGAACTAGCGGTAACTTCATCAACATTATAATAAAACATGTGATTTGAAACTAGATTTACTATCATTTCTACATCGTTATTTGAAAACTTTAATCTAGTTAATATTTTTTTCAACATTCGTGCCCCAATTATTTCATGATTATAAAAAGTAACACCACCATCGATGATTTTTTTACTCTTTGGTTTTCCAATATCATGGGTGAAGGCAGCAAAACGCACTTGCCATTTTTCGCTAGGGCAATTTTTTAGAGACATTAATGCGTGTTTAAAAACGGTATAAGTGTGGTGATGATTTTGTTCCATTCCCACCCCTTCTTCTATCTCGGGTAATATATATTGAAGCAGTTTGAGTTCATGAAGATTTTTAATACCTTGGTACGGATTGTCTGATGAAAATATTCTAATAAGCTCATCTTTGATTCTCTCTTTAGAAACAAATTTAATATTTCCTGATAGTTTATTTATAGCTCTCTCTGTTTTTGGTTCTAGTTCAAATCCGAGTTGAGAAGATAGTCTGACTCCTCTCATCATTCGAAGCGCGTCTTCCTTGAATCTATTTGACGGCTCCCCCACTGCTCTTAAAATTCTATTTTTCAAATCTTTTTGACCGCCATATAAATCAACTATCAAAAAACCATTTAACTCAAAAACATGTTTTTGCAATTCATTATCAATTTTTATAGCAGAATCAGACAATTTCATGGCCATTGCATTCACTGTGAAATCTCTTCTAGCTAAATCGCTCTCTAGTTTATCTTCAAAAACAACTGAATCAGGATGTCTATTGTTTGAATAATCAGATTCTGATCTATATGTTGTTATTTCTATTACGTCTAAAAGTTCTTCATTCTTATCTCTAATTGGAAGAATTACCGTACCGAAATCATTCTCGTATTTACCATCGGAAAATAATTTTAGAATATCTTCTGGTCTTGCTATGGTTGTAATATCCCAGTCATTTGGAGTCTTTTTGAGTAATATGTCTCGAACACAGCCACCAACAACAAAAGCCTCAAAACTGGCATTTTCGAGCTTTTTAAGAGTGTCTAGAATGTATGTAGGTATATTCATAATGTCATTATAACATAAAAGAGCCATAAATATCTGGCTCTTACTATAGTAAAAAACTTTTTAATATTAGTCAATTTTTTAGAGACTATCTCCGAATAGGAGTTTAGAGAAAAATTTTCATATTTTGAGGAAATTTTGTAAATTGGAAAAAGGCAACTCGCGATTACTCTTTCATCGTTACCCAGAAAACACACAGGGGGTGCTAAATAATTATAGAATTATGTTAATTAGGCGAAAAAGTTAATTAACACAAGTAACAATTAAATAATTTTCTGTAGTTTAGTAACAAGTAGTTTGAAGTCGCTCATTGCCTTCTATAATATATTTATATCATTTTAAAATTAGAGAAGTATTAAAATGATTTTAGATTTTTTCTCTGTACATTTTTTTATTTTTCCAGCTTAATTTTATTAAATACACAGAAATATTTAAGTTTTGTGTTTGTTCTTTTTCCCACTGCGTATTGTGACAATCAGGGAGGAATTCACTAAAACCAAATATATTGGAAAGGCAAGCTCAGAAATACCAAATGTTCTCAGGGCAAAAAAACTTGTTAACGAATTGAATAATCCGGTTGTGTATGCTTCAACTGATTCTGTTTCAGGGTGCTTCCGACTTTTAACAAGCGTTGGTATGGCAGCAAACCCGTCACTAGCAATTGCAAAAAATATTGCTATCAAAGGTTCTTTCGTTATCCACCAGAGAACTAATGCCAACATAGAAGAAACTCCACACAAGTAATCAAATGACACAAGTTTCCAATAGGATTTTTTATTGACAAAAGAAGCCATAAATACAAGCAATGGAGCAAAACCGGCTATAAAAACAGGAAGAACCGCCCAGCGAACACCGTCAGAGAAAGCTGCGGCTGAGCCAATTAACGGTGCTAAAGACCACATTAACCAAGTTACTCTATTTGGTTTTGTATTACCGCGAATGGTTTCCCGAATATAGAAAAAAATACCATATAACTGAACCCCTGCCCCTAATATAACAATATATTGAATCATAATTTTACTATTTTTTTTCGAATATTTAATGTCTATACACCTGTATAGACACTGATTTTTTTAAAAAGTTGTTATTATGTTTTTAAGACAATTTTAAATATAGCCTAACTTTCTAGGTGTTCCTTTATCATTGGATATATTTCTTTTCTCATTAAAATTCCCTTTCTTTTGGCTATCCCATTAATAAATTTTACTCCAAGCGCCATCTCAACTAATTTTTCCGTCTTATCATCTATGGCCACAAAAGTATTAAAAGCTTTTTCAAGATCTATGCAAGTAATAAAAAATATATCTAACGCAACTTTGCGTGTATTTTTTTTTAGATTTTCCTTTAGCTCATTGATATTTTCTTTAATAAATTTGTCAACATCGATTATTTCAAGTTGCGCAACACTTAGGTGATATCCATTTACATTAAATGAGGCAAAGTCATTAACAAACAAATCTGTCATTATATCCTTGTGTTGGGATTTGTCCTTAAACATTTCGTGAACATAGTTATTTGGAAGTTCGAATTTCGTTTTCAACCACTCCGCCATGGCACGGTCCCTCTCTACAGTAACATTCGCTTGGAAATTTATAGTATTGGAAACAATAGCCGAAAAAAGCAAAGCCGCTGATTCCTTGGAAATCTCACAAGCATTTTCGTAAAATTTTTCAGCGATAAGAGTGGCTGCTGCTCCTACAAGCTCAATTTGGACTTTTGCATTTGGAAACAAATGCGCATCGTTTACTTTTCTATGGTCAATGATTTCAACAACTTTCTCGAGTTTAACGTAATCCGATATTCCGTTAGGGTCACTCGCGTCTACAATAACTATTTCATCATTCTCGTTTATTGTATTCTCAATATTTGAAAGAGTCTTTATATTAAATTTATTTAATACAAACCGAGCCTCATGATGTGGGGTACCAGGAATAGCAGCAATAGCATTAATGCCACCGCTATTTAAAAATTCAGCATATGCATATGCGCAAGCAGTCCCATCAAGGTCAGGATTTGTATATGTTGTTATTATTCTTCTTAAATTTAGAGCTTTCATGAGTTATATTCAGGATCTAATTGCAGAAGTGAATTATTATAAATAAACGTTTTGCATTGAAACTCCGGGTGAAACCCGGAGCCAGCGGGTATATACTTGTATAGACACTGTTTTTGTCTATCTTTTACGTCGTCACAGTCCTCTGATGAGAGACTGTGACGGGGCGGAAGACGGAGCGTAGCGATGTTTTGGGCTGACAATTTCGCATAAGTAGCTGTTATACGACAGTTTGCTGTTACGAGCGGTAGCGAGTAGCAGGAAATTGGCGTATGGCAGATGCTGGTAAGCGCACCACATTATACAAAATTTGATGGGGC
>JAQIDC010000060.1 GCA_027858235.1 Patescibacteria group bacterium
TGTTAGAATGGATATTGTGGTACAACACCAAGAGATACCACTGGAGCCTTAACTTAATGTCTCCTGTGGATTACTTGCTAAATAATAATATGGTTTCCAATATGAGGTGGACTAGCACATAATTTGGAATATTTATTGGAAACATGTTATAATGTTGATAAGTTTTTAAATTAGAAATATCTTATATATATCCCCATGCAAGATATAAACAGGGATAATGCTTTTGATGAAAATGAAAGTTTATCACTTAATGAAAAACAGAAAAAGTCTGCCTACCATGAGGTGGGAACAGCCTTTGGTCAATTAGATAAAAGCCGGAAAATTGCTGTAATTTTTTTGGCTTTTTTTAGTATTATTTTATTTATTACCTGGGGAATAACTACTAAGAATAGGATAAATAATCCCTTAAATCCAGAGGTGTCTACTGATATTCCAGCCGAGATATATCAAGAAGAGGATAAAATCAATGTCGACAGTGATGGGGACGGACTAACCGATTGGGAAGAAGAGAATTTATATGACACTTCTCCCTATTTGGAAGATAGTGACAGTGATGGTGTTTCAGATAGTGAAGAAGTAAATAATGGCACTAATCCAACATGTAAGGAAGGTGAAACTTGTTTAGGGGACGTATTGCAAGAGGAAGAGCAAAATAAAAAGAATGAAGTAGAGTTGAATCAGTTTATTGATGAAAATATTAATCTGCAGTCAGAGGAAGAAATTGACGAAAATAATCTTTCAGAAGTTTTGGAGGGTGGTAGTGATGCAAGCACTTTAAGAGAAATGCTTTTGGATGCCGGGATGGACAAAACACTACTAGAAGCTATTTCAGATGAAGATTTGTTAAGTAGTTATAAAGAAATATTACAATAATTTTATATAAATATATGAATTTTTTTAGAAAAAGCAAAAAAATTAGTTTAAGTTTAATATTTGTTTTATTTCTTTTGGCTATCTTCCCATTTTTTAGAGTGAATGCAGATCCACGAATCATTATTAATGCCCCTGGTACTGATAGGGCAATTGATAGTAATACATCGGGGGATAAAGCAGAGTGGTCATGGCAAGAAGCTTGGGAGGATTTTAAATTAGCTTTACAAAAAAGTGGTTCCAAGGCCTTATCTTCTGCTCTGAGAAATTCTTTAAATAAAATAGCTTATGACACAGCGACTTATATTGGTTCTGGAGGAAGAGGACAAAACCCATTATTTATAACTGAAGGCTGGGGGACTTATTTAGGAAATATTGGTGATGAGGCAGCCGGAGAGTTTATTGAAAAGCTAGGAAGAGACCCAGGTTTCTATGGTACTTTTAATCTTTGTCAACCAAATCTAGATGTTCAGATAAAAATTGGGATGGGCCTTAAAGAGCAGTATAGACCTTCAAAACCTGTTTGTACTTTTACGGAAATGAAAGGAAATTGGGAGAATGAGCTTACAAGACAAGATTTTTTGTATAGGTTCAAAAGCATGTTTGACCCAGGTGGAAATGATTTACTTCAAGCATTCACTATGCACGCCAATATCATTGGGACTGTTGATAAAACTGAAAAATTAGGGGAATTAAGTAGAACTGAATCAGAGGGATGGATTGATGTTACTAATTTAGCTGGTGATAGAGAAGGCGCTCCTGGTTCTGCCAAAAGGGAACTCCAGGCAGCTCAAGATCTTTATACTGGTAATTTCGGAGACTTTACTGGAGATGCTTTAGTTGATGCTTCTAATGTATTTTTAAATCAATTAGCTATAACAGCTTTTCAAACTGCTATGAGAAAGCTGGGTGAAGGAGCCGGAAATTCTACTAGCCCTTACGATTGGTCAAGCTTAACGGCTTTTGAAGCTGGTCCAAATAATGCTGGTATTTCTGGGGTTGAAGGACAATTAACTCAGGTTATGAATTCTAATTTTTCTATTCGTGGTGATTATAATATTTTAGCTGAACTCACAATGTGTCCTAACCCAAATAAGGCAGGTCCAACTAATTGTGTAATAACAGATAAATTTAGAAATGCAGTTGAAGAGAAATTAACCGTTGGAGAGGCATTGAAGGGTGGATATTTGTTTGCTGATGGTGTTTTTGGTTTTAAGGCCGATGGACTAGAGCCTGCCTATATTGAAGGATATCCTTATCGTTCAATGTTGATTTTGAGAAAGTTTAGAATAATTCCTGTTGGCTGGGAACTAGCGGCTGAGTATATAAAGGAAAATGCAAGTCAAACTTATAGTATTGAAGACGCGATAAATTGTTATAGCTCAAATGATGATTACGGACCATATAGTCCAACTTCTCCAGCGAGTTGTTTAGGACTAGAAGGTCTTGTTGATCCAGACTGGGTCTTAAAGGCTCCTCTAAATTATTGTAAGAAAGAAGGTTCTGGACCAGAAATTCTACATCAAAGTGTTTCAGGTGAAAAAGAAAAAAGTGAATTAAGCATATCCAGAAATGATACTTATTGTGCTGATGAACAAACATGTATTGACGAAGAAGATGATGGATCTTGTAATATTTATGGATATTGCACAGAAGAGAAAAGAAGATGGAATTTTGGGACGGACTCTTGTGAGCCAAAATATAACACTTGCCAAACCTTCATGGCTAGTGATGGCTCCAAGGTTAGTTATTTAGAAAATACGCTTGATCTTGCTGATTGTAGTGTTGATAATGCCGGATGTGCAGAATATTTTACAAGCGCTTCTGCTTATGACTCAACTACCAATAATGTTACTTGGAGTACTAATCCAGCAACTGATCCTGTCCTATATTTTGATAACGACGTTTCTGAATGTTCTGATGGCGATGAGGGTTGCACTCAATTAATAAGAACAAAAGAGGGAATGGGTGCCAATTTATTACCTAATTCTAGTTTTGAAGACACCGTTGCTCTTAATGATTTTGAATATTGGGGAACTCTGGGATTAGAATCTGTTGATTCTCTGGATGGATATATGTCTCTGCAATTAAATACTATTTCAAGACAGGTAGAAGTAGGCCCTGCTGGTTATTTTGCTGCTGGTGATACTTATGTTCTCTCAGTTTATGCAAAAGATTGTGGAACGGACACTATTATGACTTTTGGTGGAGAAGGAATTATTGCTGGATCAGGATTTGCAACAACAAGCATTGGAAGTACCAATGAGTGGTCTGTATCTAGAGTTTCATATTCATTCCCAACCGGCCCACCTATAGCTTATAATTCAAATTTAGTAGAAATTACTTTTAATGTTCCAAGCGCTGGTGCCTGTCTTATCGATTCTATTAAATTAGAAAAGGGAAGTTCTGCTACAAGATATTCTTCTTATATGGACACGGGAGTAGTTTATGAAAAACTTATCCCAGAATATTTATATACTGATTGCTATGAGAATCCTTTTGCACCTACCCCAGACTATCGTTTATTGGACGCTAGACCTCTGGAATGTGATAATTTCTCAAGGATGTGTAATGTTGAAGAGGTCGGTTGTAATTTATATACTTCGATAAAAGATAATATTAGTGTGCCGGCAAAAGTTACTGCTCAGGATTATTGCCCAGATGTTTGTGTTGGTTATGATGCTTTTATTCAATCAGAATCATCTTTTGACTCCTTGCAAGATCAATTCTTTATTCCAAATACAGCCGAGTCTTGTTCAGCTCAATATGCAGGATGTGATGAATTCACAAACCTAGACAAGATTGAAGAAGAAGGTGAGGAATTAGAATATTATACTGAATTAAAACAATGTATTAAACCAAGTGACCCCTTAGCTGATTGCGGGGAATACTATACGTGGGAAGGTTCAAAAGAAACGGGATATCAGCTAAAAGTATTTAGCTTACAAAACGATCCAACCGGGACTGAACCGGATGTTACAACAAATGATGCTGCTGAGTGTTATGAAGCGATTTATTATGCTAGTTCAACTAGCCCACTTTACAATCCAGATTGCCGCGAATATTATGCTACCACTGGTCAGGTTTACTATCATCTTTATTCAAGGACTGTCACTTGTTCCGATAATTGTCACCCATATAGGAGAACAGAAGATAATGTTGTTAAAGACCCAACTGGATTAGACTATACTCAACCTGCATGTCTAGGTCTCGGTTACGATTTTGATACAGATCAAAATTATTGTGTTAATTGTATAAATGGAGGTGTCTGGAATACACAACATAATGCTTGCATCTACATGGCAGTCCCAGATGAGGGAGAAACCTGTTCTGCCCCGCAAGCTGGTTGTCGAGAATATGGAGGTAATTCAGGAAGCAATGTGAGAACTATTCTGAATGCTGATTTTGAAGGGGCTGTTCAGGGCTGGGTAGGCGCGGGGATAGGTGTTACCAACGAATCTTTAATGGTTGGAGGAAATTCTTTATTTGTACCAGGAACCACCGATGTGAGTTATGAACTTGGACATAATCTAAAAGAGGGGGATGCTTATGTTCTTAGCTTCCTGGCCAAGGGAGATGGAGCTGCCCTTACTCTAGATTTTAGTTTTGAAAATACATCTCCAACATCTACCCCTTTTTCACAACCAGTTAATTTGGAAGCTGATGAATGGGGAATTTATGAAATAAATTTATTAACACTTAATCACGAGATTGAAAGTGGAGAAAGACTAGTGATTACAGCAACAGGTGATTATTATATTGATGATATTCGTTTAACAAATATTCGAGATAGATATTATTTAATAAAAAATTCTTGGGTAATGCCTGAGGTCAATGGCCGTGATATTTGTAACTGGGATATTTTGGCGGATGTTGATACTCCCTTGTATTCATTATTCTGTGATCAATATACAGACAAAGACAACAAAGCATATAGTTTAAGAAAGTTTACAAATCTTTGCCAAGAGTCAGCGGTTGGTTGTGAAGTAATGATAGATACTCAAAATTCTGATAATTTTGATGCTGAAATATTACCAGGAGGAGCAACGGTTCCACAGGTAAATGTTCCAGCTGACGAATACATTTATGCAGTTTATGACGAAGAAAAACTTTGTGATTCAGTAAATGAAGGTTGCCAAAGAATGGGGAAGGCTACAACATATGAAAATCAAAAATTAACTCAAGATTTTTATATCAAAAACAATCCAGACGAATACGAAACAACAATTTGTTCAGCTACCGACACAGAATGCAAGGAATGGTCAACAAATGAAGGTTTAACTTATTTCAAAGATCCTGGTAATCAGATTTGTGAATGGAGACAAATTCCAGATATCGCAGACAGTCAATGGATGTGGTATAAAGCGCCAGTTAACAGATGTGATGACAATGACGATGGAATAATAAACACCAACGCCCCTAACACTGCCTGCTTATCTCCTCTCTGCGTTATTCTAGAGAATGATCTGTGTTTTGATGATAGTGATTGCACGGGAACAGGAGGATGTATTATTGATAGCAATTCTTATGATTGTCCTACAGATCAGTTAAAAACTATGGGTAAGGGTGGATTAGTAAATGGAGTACAACAACCAACGGACAATATTGACGGTTTCTGGGCAGGTTTGTGTCCAGCGGGAGAATCTGGGTGTACTGAGTATATCGATCCTATGTCCAAATTTTCTCCAGAACACTTGTTTAATTCTGATTTTAGTAGAAATTATGATGCAAACGCTGTGGCTGATGGTTGGGAATTGGGGATGCAGAGTACTTTCTTAAAACCATTTACTCTCTACGTACTTAGTGTTAGTGAGGCTAATAATGCTCATTTAAGTTCACCTGACACTATATACGAACTAGATGATAGCAATAACTTGTTAGGTACTAATGATATATATGTAGACTCATTGGCCGGGGAGAGACACAGTAGACTTTTCTACACCATAACCACTGCTAATTTTTCTGTAGATATCAATGTTAGTGATAATACTCCCGCCAATCCAAGCACAGTTAGTTTAAGAGAGGCCGTTGTCGATTATAAAATAGATAATTTCTCCACCGAAAATAAATGTAACGGTCTTATTAATTTTGAAGAAGGTTGCGTTTTATTTAATGAAAGAGAAGTGGTCAGTGGAGGTTTAAAGAGTTTAAATTGGGACGCTGATGAAACGTTTGAAGATGGCAATGGTATAGTCCCTGTCTCGGGCGCCCTAGGTGAAAACGATGCTAATAGAATATTAGAGGTTGAGCCAGACAGAGAATGTGGTGAATGGCTTGCTTGCAAGAGTTATGTGAAGAACAACGAAGGAAATAATGTCTGCTACGATGTTAGTCATTGTAATGATTTAGATGAAAATGGTAATTGTAGCAGTTTTGTAATAAAGGACATGGTCGATCAAACTCTTAATGTTTCAGTTAACGTTGGAGATATTGCCAATGCTTCTGGTTACAGCAAAATAGGCCATCAATTTAGTTCTTTCGACCAGGATTATTATCCAGTCGGGACCATGCTTCAAGTTGGTCAAGTAGCAAATTTTGGCAACGGAGGCTTTGAAATTTATGATGAGAATTTTCAGCCATCAGGATGGATAACTGCCGATGGTGATTGGAATAGAAATTATTTTGCAGTTATAAACAACCCCTATGAGGCTCAAATTGAGAATATTAACTACCCAGCTGAAGGAAGAAGCTTTTTGAAATATATGGGTGACTTAGTTGGCAGAGCACCTCTTTCTGAGTTTATTGAAGTCAATCCTAATATCGACTATGTTGTCAGTGCTATGGTTAATACAAAAAATATGAACAATAACAATAATACAATAGGCCAAATGACCCTAAGAATTATATATTTTGATATAAATGAAAATGAATTAGCCCATAGTGATCTAATAAGCGTTACCCAGGGAGCAGATTGGGAAACATATGAAGCTGACTTCACGACAGGAGCCAACACTTATAGAATAAAAATACAACTTTTAGGTAGCAATAATGACGGTGGTAATGTCTATGTAGATGCCATTAAGATAAGACCGTCCCTGGCTATAAAGAGTAATGATAAAGTTGAACAAACTTGTAGACTTTATCCTGAAGATGATTCATTGACTTGTGAATATTTTGATGATTCAGGAATAAACAAAAAAGGTTGGCTTGGTTATTGTCTAGAATATGATAGATACCCCGGCTCTGAAAATGCTTGTCTACTTTGGTTCCCTGTTGATAAAGTTGATGGAGATGGTGACGATGAAGGAAGAGGATATCTCGGTAAAGTTCCTGTTTATTATTCTACGGAAGGTGTAGCTGAAAGGACTTATGAATATAGACATGCAGTTTATATGGGAATGTTTTGTGGCGGAGACCCGGCTTGTCCTCCTGGGTATAATGGAAGATATACCACAGATCATGGTTGTTGCGGGACTCTTTGTTCTCATACAGACACTCGAGTTTGGTGTTTCCCAGGCAGCGCTCCTGATAGAATAAACACCGACGGAAGTCCAGACTCTCTTACTTCAGATTCCAATGCTACTCATTCAAGTGATGGATGGTATGAGTACAATGGCAGTTTATGGAATTACTACGGACGAAACATTAATATTCAGGCTTCAAATCCATACGCTACTTATTTATGCGATGGAGCTACTTCTTGCATAATAAACGAAGAACTTTTTAGATCAACTATCTACACAACCAAAATAGCAAAAACCGTTACAGAGGTTGGAGTAAATAAGTTTTGGTCAGGTCGTGTTTTTGAAGGAAGTGAATATACTGTTCCAATTGTTAATTATGTATATCAATATGATGATACACCTTTTGGTTCTATAAATCCGCCATTGCCAGTTAATAGTCCAGAATCTTGGGACGGAGATCCTAACGAGCCACTTATTCAAAGATTGGAATTTACCGACACAGGAAGTGCTCCAAATGCTGGGCAGATTTATGATTGTACAAACCCAGGAGGGGAGCCAACAAATTGTGATTATGTCTTAGATGATGGAGGAATTATTCCTTATTCATATAACGATCACCTAACTTTGGGTGATTACGGGCTTGATTACACCACTTTAGTTAAAAGAATTTTTGCTGAGAGTTATGGTACATGGGAATGGAATGGAACCAATTATGAAAAAACAACACTAGGCTGGGAACCGCCAACTCAAATTTGCCAAGGTAATGACTACAGAGAAGATTGTACAGATTTTGGATGTATTTGCCCTGCCAATGACACAGGTGTCCCTGTAGATCCATGTGATTGGTGTGCTATTGTTCCAGAAGTTTCAAATATCATGGTTAATGGGATAGCTACACCTCTAACTATTCAGGGTGATTCGTTTATCAATTTAACATTCAATACAAATGTCGATAGTCAACAGTTACCTTTAGTCGCCTATCACATTGACTGGGGTGATGGAGATATTACCTCTGTCACAAGTGTTAAAATGAGAGACAGACCAAGCCCAGAAAACCCTCATTCTCTTTATCATTTGTATAGTTATTGGAATTTGGTGTTTATGTATAATAGCGGTGTAGGAAATGTCGATTGCAGTGTTTCAGGCATCTGTACAGTAAGGCCAAGAGTGAGAATAAAAGATAATTGGGATTGGTGTAATGATGGATTAGCCCCTAATGATTGTACTATTTGGGAAGTACTAGCAAACCCAATTACAGTTAATCAAAACTAAGATGGCAGAAGAATATACAAGTAGAAATAATTCGGTTGATGCAGCTATTTTAAGAGGCCAAAAACAAAAAGCTCTTTCCAATAAAAATGATAGCAGCGATGAACAATGGGGGGAGGGGTTAGATAGGAAGATGGAAGAAAATTGGGATATATCTGAAGAAATTAATAATGCTAGAAAACTTTTTTCCAAGAAAGAAGCACTTAAATGGGGAATAAAAATGGGGTTTCATTTAAGAAGCAAAATAACTGAAACAAGGTTTGACGGTGCTTCATTTTTTACGGTTTTAACGATAAGCATTATTAAAGATTTTTCAGATTTTGCAACAGGAGGCTTGGCTAGCTATATTACTACCTGGATTATTACCCCAATCATATTTTTAGTGTTTTTTATGAGGAAGGGAAACTTCATTAAAAGACTTGCAATGAAAAGATTTATATTTGCACCAATAGTAGAACTAATTCCCTTTATTAATATTTTCCCAACATATACCTTGTTAACAATCATGTTAAAACTAAGAATGAATAAAAAAGTAACTAAATTGAAAGAAGATATTAGAGTATTAGACGAACAAATGCTAACAATATAGAAATTTATGAATTTCCTAAAAAATCTAAAAATAAATAAAAAGAAATCAACACTTTTGTTAAGCATTGTTCTTTTGGTTTTTGTTGGAGTTTTGGGAGATGCGCATGGCGCAAATGCTGCACTTTCTTGGAGTGATATTTGGAGCCCCTTTGATGCCCTTGGTGACGCGATACAGAGAATAGTTCTCTTGGTTATTGGTTTTTTTCTTCAGCTTTTGATTCTTCTCGTTGGGACGATAAATGTATTGGTAATTGAAACATTAATTACTATAGCCTCATATAATAATTTCATTAATGAACCTAGCATTGTCATGGCCTGGGCTGTTATCAGAGATTTTTGTAATATGTTTTTTATTCTCATATTACTTGTCATTGCTTTTGCCACCATTCTCCGAATAGAGAGCTATAATATGAAAAAATGGCTTCCAAAACTTCTTATAATGGCCGTGTTGATTAACTTTTCTAGAACAATCGCTGGGCTTATTATAGATTTTTCGCAAGTTTTTATGTTGACTTTTGTTTCGGCCATAGGGACAACAGGTGGGTCTATTATCGATGCTATGGGTATTCAAAAATATTTTACTTTAGCACTTACTGAACAAGTCTTGGATTTTGATGGTGAAGTTGATTTTAACAGTACTTTATTGGGTCTTTTTTTGGGGACAATTTTTTTGATTATAGCAACTGTGGTTTTAGGTGTTTTTCTTGCTGTCTTGGTTGTAAGAACCGTTATGCTTTGGATTTATGTCGTTTTATCTCCTTTGGCATTCCTTTTAGCAGCTTTCCCCGGCGGTCAAAAATATTCAACTCGTTGGTGGGATGAATTTATAAAACAAGTTATAACGGGGCCAATATTAATGTTCTTTTTTTGGTTGGCATTAATTACGTCGAGCGGTTTTGAAAAGTCCTCATTTAATCCGAAAGCATGCTTCGGCGTATTAGAGGCTGTATGTCCAGACATGTTTCTTCATTATGTTCTAGCGATTGGAATGCTTATGGGAGGTTTAATTATAACTTCTCAAGCTGGTGGCGCAGCTGGTGGCATAGCTAGTAAGGGAATGGGCGCTATAAATAAAGGCAAATCTTTTGCATTAAACAAGGCAGGGTCAGGGGCAGCAAGAGCAGGGAAGGCTACAGGAAGGACTAGCCTGGGGCTTGCTCGTGGGCTGGATAGAAATTTAGGAAGTGCCAGAGGAATGGAGGGAGGTCTTATTGGGACAGGAATGCAAAAGACCGCAAACCTCGCAATGCTAAAACCAATCACTAATAAGTTTAAACAGAGAAGAGAAAACAAGGAAAGAATGTACAAATTTTATACGGCTAAAAAAGAAGCCGAAAAATTTGCGGAAGGAAGTCAGGAGAGAACAGCTGCTTTTGCTAAATTGGAATATGAAGATGCTACCGGTAAAAAGCATAAATATCATGAACAAAATGGGTTCACCACAACACTGGATGGTGGAAAGAAGATAAAAGAAATGAAAGATGGTTCTGCAAAGATGTATGAAGGATCTTATTCTGCGAACAGTAATGCTTGGGCGGCAAAGAGAGCAGCTGAAGACAAGAAGATTGATGAAGAGGCAGCAAAACTAAAACAATCAGGGACATCAGAGGAAATGCTACACAAGAGAGCAAAAGATAAAGCATTATCAGAAGATCAAAGGAAGGGAGCAGCCTTAGCTCTTGGTTTAGATGCGGATTTCATTGGAGGGAAGAGTCATGAAGAAGTGAAAGAAATGAGAGATCTTTTAGGTGGGAATCAGATTCTTCAAAAGAAATTCGATGATTCATTGGTTAAAAAACATGCACACAATTTGTATGGCAATAGTGCTGAAGGGCAAGAAAAACTTAAGAAGGCAATTAAGAGAGGGAAAACTGACGAAATTATGGATAAGAGTTTCTATAGTGACGAAGTAGCCATGAAAACTTTTGAAGATGCTACAGGATCAAGTTTTGTAAAGAAGATTAAAAAGGCAGCTGATCACGACGATGATATTAAAGACTCAATCGTTACAGGACTTAAGGGGAATATGGAAAAAATTCCAAATGCAATAAATGGTAAGGGCCTGATAGAGCCAGTTAGAGAAGCAATGGTTGCAGTTACTGGTGATTTAAGTGCAGCACTTAAGGGAGTTAGCACAAAAGAGCAGATGGAGAAAGGAGTAGAAAGTCTCATAGGAGGAATGGCGACTGGAGATAGGGCTAAAATTAAGTTTGACAGTATTACGGCGGGGTCTAACGGCGTTAATAAAAATATTGACACAGAGCTGCAGTCGGAGTATATAATGAATGTTAATCAAGTTTTATCTAATAAGACAACATCAAAGCATCTAGAAATCATGGACAGAACTGAAGGAAAGGACATGCAGACAATAAAATATTTAGAAAAATTAGTAAAGGAGAGAAGCAGGACAAATAATGCAGTTAACCAAAATAGTTCTCAGGGACATACTGATGGGTCTAACCTTGGAAGAGAAGATTAATTTAATTTTAAAAATGAACACAACGTATAAAGAAAAATTAAAAAAACTACCTCAAAATATACAGGACATATTGCTTCTTAATGTTGGCGATAGAATAGAATATTATATCTATAAAAAGAATAATATTCTTGATAGCCGATACTATCTTATTGCCGACACCTTGAGTAAGGTTTATTTTAAAGAAATAGGGCTAGAAGAGTTATTGGTTGAAATAACTAATAATTTTAAAATTGAAGAGCCAGTCGCTAAAAAGTTAGCCATAGATTTAGTTGGGATGAGAATATTACCTATAAAAGATTATCTTAAAAACGAAGATTTTGATTATTTTTTTCATAGCCTTGGAGGGAACATGGATGATTACGAAAAATTTATTATATTTACACAAGAGGCAGTAGAGAAAGAATCTCGTGGAGAGGAAGTTGATATTAATAAGATTTTAGGGATTGAAATAGAGGTGGAAGAAAAAAATCAAGAAAAGAAAATTAGTAATATTGAATTTGATCCTAAGAAAGAAAAAATTGACAGTTTAAAAGTTTTTAAGACAACAGTCAGGCCATTGCTCGTTAGTGCAGACAAGGATATCTTAGAAGACTATAATTTAACACTTCTTGAATTAATTACAGATGATCCTAAGTTTAAGCGAGATCTCGAGGATAGTCTTTATGACAACAATGAAGCAATAACTGCTTCAAAATTTAAATTAGTTGGTCATGTTACAAAGCCAACAATTGGAAACTGGTTAAAAGATTTTATAAAAAAGAATGGAACAACAATGTTTTCAGATGTTGTTTTAATGGAATATTTAACCAAAACAGATAATACAAAAAATCTCTATACTAATGAAAGGGTTTTATTAAGTAAATTGTTACAACTTTATAGAAATCTAAAGTTTTACCCGAGCAGTCAAAAAGGATTACGAGAAGAAGATTGGGAAATTATTCCGTCGCAGGAAATTAAGGATAAAAAAGATAAACGTAGAACAATTGGAACTCCAAAAACAACAGCAGAAAGAAATATTGAAATAATGAAAGAAGAATCTAAGGATTTTAAAGATAACAGTTTGGAGAAATTAGCAATTGATGAAGAAATTAAGCATGAGAAAAAAGTAGAAGAACTTCGTTTTATGGCAACAAAGTTTGCAGAAGGGAGTCTTGAGAGAAAGGCAATTGAAGAAGAGCTTCATAAAATTGAACACAATAAATAAAAAAAATGTCATTACGAGGAACGATAGTGACGAAGTAATCTCCAGAGATTGCCACGTAATTCCGTTGACACTCCATTCCTCGCAATGACAAACAATTATATATAACCATAACTTTTAACTTTATACTTTTATCTTTTAACTAACTCCATGCTAGATTATTTAAATAAATTTAATTCACTACCTCAATATCTAAAGGATAAAATGTCAGATCCTTCTATTTTGGCTGCGATTAAAGAATTAGAAGAAAAATATGACATTAGTCTGGCTGCTGTTGTGATGAAGGTGATGGTCAAAGATATTTCTATTCTAGACTTGGCTCAATATTTTGTTTTTGAATATAGACTAGACGGAAAAAAAGCAGAAACGCTTGTGGAAGAAATGAAAGAAAAGGTTCTTTTTGTCTCTGCTGATTACCTTGGTTTTGAAACAAAAACAAAAAGAGATTTGTTGGGCGTTGAACAAAAGCCAGGTCAGATAGTAAATAAAGTAAAAACATCAAATTTCTTTTTCTCTTCAGAAGATGAAGAAGAGGTTTTACAGTTAACAAAAACACTAGGACCAAAAGACGAAGTGAAAGAGGTTAATGATGAAAGAATAAACAGCATTGTTGATGAGGTTGTATTTGAAACAGGTGTTAGTTTTAGTTCTGGAGATCTTTCAGAGCGTTTTGTAAAAGTTTTGAAAACTTATGCCCGTGGAGTTAGAAATAAAATAGATATAAAAATTACTCTCAGCAAGGATGTCGATAAAGGTGGTCTCGGTATGAGTAATGAGCGAGCAGAAGAGGTTTTGAAATCACTAGATAAAAGAAATAAAAAAGCAGAACAAAAATTACCGGAAATAAAATTGAAAGATGATAGTTTAGAGGGGAATACAGGCGGTGGCATTCCAGAAAAGAAGAATGATGTTGATAATTTCAGAAAAAAAATGGAAATAAAAGGAATAGAGCCGCAGAGAGATATGGAGTATGACTTATCTTCAATGCCGAAAAAAACCCCCACCACCCAGCCACCCGGTGGCTTCGCAGGACAGGCATCACTGGAAAAACCAGTGCCAATGCTTGACTCAAAGGGATTACCTATTCCAGTCCCTGTGGCAAAAAATGGAGAACAAATAAAATCAACCGATATCAAAGCCCCAACCCTACCAGTTGGTGAGTTAAAGGGGCAGACTCCGATGAAGGCACCTATAAAGATAGAAAATAAAAACCTAGATGATCGTATTGCTGGAACAGATGGTAAGTTTAAATCAAGAATATCAGCCCCAGAAACTGGCAGAAAAAAAGTAGAGGATGTAAAGGTTGTTCCAAAACTATCGGGTCCAATTGATGAACTTAGACATATGAATATCGTAGACTTTAGAAGACTCGATCCCGATCCCATGAGAGCTGCCGCCAAAATAAAAGAGAAGATTGGATTGCTTGAAGAAGATGGTTTTAGAAAGAGACTAGAAGGAATCAGGGCTTGGCGAGAAAGTAGAATAAATAATGAATATATTGAAATTGGCCGAAGAAGTATTGGACAAAAAAAACCCGTCAATGAAATAATTCACGACAAAAATATTAGTGGTCAGGACACCTTAAGAGAGGATGAATTTGAAGCAATATTAAACCTAAATAGAGAAATTAGATACTAGACCCCCTACTCCGCCAGCTGGCGGATTCGGAGGGCAAGCTCTCTTAAGTAGTATCTTATGAAAAAAAATAAGTTTAGATAAAAACAAAAAGTTAGAATAAGCAAATAAATTTTTTATGCAACAGTTTACAGTCCCACAATTTATCGATGTAGAAGATAAAATTTTCGGTCCTATAACCGTAAGGCAATTTGTTATTATCCTTGCAGGATCTTTGATGCTGTTTGTTATTTTTAAGTTTTTTAGTTTACTTTATCTATTGACCGTTGGTGTTTTTATTTTAGTAAACATGATTCTTTTTGCCTTTTTTAAAGTAGCTGGTAGACCATTTCATTTTTTTGTTTTAAATTTTATTCAAACTCTTCTGAAAGCAAGCCTTCGAGTTTGGAAAAATATTCCAAGTGGTGAAGTAAAAGAAGAAATAATTAGTCAAAAAATTGAAACAAAAAGAATTAGAAAAAGACAGTATACATCATCTCGTTTGGCCGAACTATCTCTCATAGTTGATACTCAAGGCAAATTTAGGCACGAAGAACTAAAAGAAAATATTAATCTCGGTGAGAGTCTAAAAAACAAAATGAACGAAATATTATAATATGACAAATAAAGGAAAATTGGCAAGATCAAAAGTTGGAGCAGCAACTCAAAAATATATAGACATAGGTGAAATCAAGGAAGATATTGTTGTTATGCGTGATGGAACTATGAGAGTTGTTTTATTAATTTCTAGTATTAATTTTGCTCTAAAAAGTGAAGATGAACAAAATGCTATTATCGGTTCTTATGTTAGTTTCCTAAACAATATTAGCTTTCCATTGCAGATAATAATTCAATCTAGAGAGTTAAATATAGAAGATTATATCCTTAGATTAAAAGAAAAAGAAAAAGAGCAAACGAATGAATTATTGAAAATGCAAACAGGGGACTATATTTCCTACATTCAAGAATTGGTTGCAATGAGTAAAATAATGAACAAAAGATTTTATATAGTCATTCCATACAACCCTTTGTCTGATAAACAGAAGGGATTTTTCCCAAGACTCTTTGATTTACTGAGACCAGATACAACAATCAAAATGAAAGAAAAAGTATTTGTGAACAGAAAAAAAGAAATTATGAGAAGAGTTGACAACGTCATAAGTGGCTTGAATTCAATGGGTCTTAGTTCAGTCCAGCTTGATACCCAGAGCTTGATAGAACTTTATTATAATACCTACAACCCAATAACTTCAGCAAATGAAAAATTGGTTGATGTTGATAAACTAAGAGTAAATAAATAAAGCGTGATTTAATATGGTTAATTTTAAAAAATCAAATAATCTAGATAGTGATAAGAAAAAAGTAGATGAATATACTATTCGTGAAAGAAGTCTTGCTGAAGTCACAAAAGAGTATATTGAAGAAGAGAAGGAATACAGGCGTGGTTCCCTATCCATAAAAGACCTTATTGCCCCAGCTAGTTTTCAGGTCAACCCTGGATATTTAAAATTGGGTGATAAGTATGTTAGGACTATTTTTGTTATTACATATCCGAGATATATTAGTGTTGGTTGGTTTGCCCCTATCATTAACCTCAACTCTACATTTGATGTTTCGATGTTTTTCTATCCGGTGGGGAGCACTATGGTTTTAAAACAATTAAAAAATAAAGTTGGTGCCCTAGAGGCTCAAATCATTTCAGATGCAGAAAAAGGAGCAGCTCGGGACCCTCTAAGAGAAACCGCTTTGCGTGATATTGAAGCCCTGAGAGATGCCCTTACTCAGGGAATTGAAAAGTTTTTTCAATTTGCTCTTTACGTCACAATCTATGCCGACACAAAAAAAGAGTTAGACAGAATGAGTGATGAGGTTGAAGATATCTTTGGTTCTAGGTTGGTTTATTCTAGGAGAGTTTTTTATCAAGCTGAGCAAGGATTCAATTCTACCATGCCTCTTGGCAATGATGAATTGTATATTGCCTTTAATATGAACTCATCTCCAATCGCTTCTTCATTTCCTTTTATTTCATCAGAATTAACTAGCGACAATGGCATTCTTTACGGAATAAATAGACATAACAATAGTCTAATTTTATTTGATAGATTTAGCTTGCAAAATGCCAATACTGTCGTATTCGCGACTTCCGGTGCTGGTAAAAGTTATGCTATTAAATTAGAGGTTTTGCGTAGTCTAATGCTTGGAACAGATGTTATGATTATTGACCCCGAATTTGAATATAAATATTTGTCTGATGCGGTTGGTGGAACCTATATTAACTTATCACTCTCATCAGAAAATAAAATTAATCCTTTTGATTTGCCAAGGTCTATCGGGGGTGATTCAAAAGCAGGAGACATTATTAGAAGTGCTGTTATTACAGTTAAAGGTCTTATTAGACTTATGCTTGGTGATATGACGCATGAAGAGGATTCTATCATTGATAGAGCTCTTCTTGAAACATATGCCAAAAAAGATATTACAGCCGATAGTGATTTGGCAGAAATTGAGCCACCTATTATGCAGGATTTTCAAGATATTTTGGAAGGAATGGAAGGTGGGGGAAGTTTAGCACTTCGACTAAAGAAATATACAGAAGGAACATTTTCAGGCCTTTTTAATAGTCCAACCAATGTAGAAATGGATAATAATCTAGTTTGTTTTTCTGTACGTGACTTAGAGGATGAATTGAGGCCAATAGCTATTTATATGGTTATTAACTATATTTGGAATGTTGTTAGATCGGAAATGAAAAAGAGAATTCTCGTTATCGATGAAGCCTGGTGGTTAATGCAACACGAAGATAGTGCCAAATTTATTTTTGCACTTGTGAAAAGATGTCGTAAATATTATCTCGGGGTTACCACAATTACACAGGATGTAAATGACTTTTTGACATCACCTTACGGCCGAGCTATCGTAACAAATTCATCCCTGCAACTTCTTCTAAAACAGTCTACGGCTGGCATTGATTTGGTCCAAAAGACTTTCAACCTAACAGAAGGTGAAAAATATTTACTTTTAGAATGTGGCTTAGGTGAGGGAATCTTTTTCGCTGGCTCCAAACACGCTGCAATTAAGGTCGTGGCCTCCTACACAGAAGATCAACTAATAACCTCAGATCCAAGGCAACTTTTGCAGATAGAAGACTCTAAAAAGGAGTTTGATGAGTCCGTGGCTGACGAATATGATACAAGATAGAAAAAATTCTTAAAATAGTTTATAATATCATTATATGAATACAAAAATTGTAGGAATTCTAATAATAGTCCTAGGCTTAGCTGGTCTTTTTGGAGGTGCTTATTATGTCTATAGACAGATGTATTATGTTCCAGATGAACCAGTGATAATAATCCAGAAAGAGGAAGAGAAAAAAACAACACCAGTAACTATTGAGAATAAAAATTCATATAATATCCCAATTAAAACCGAAAATGGCAGTGTAGAAAAAATAATAGAACTTCAAAAGAAAACTGTTGTTATAAGTGGTAAGGAAGAGCAGGAGGTAAATGAAAGCTCAATGACAGAGGAACAACTAAAAAGAACAGCTTCACTTTTTATTGAAAGGTTTGGTTCATATTCAAATCAGTCTAACTTTTCTAATGTTAGTGATTTGAAAATATACATGAGCAATAATATGAAAATATGGGCTGATGATTTTCTTAAAAAGAATAATATAGACAGAGATATTAGTGTTTACTACGGCATTACTACAAAATCTATATCTCAAAAAATTGAAACAATAGACGTAGGAACAGGGGAAGCCAGTATATTGGTTAATTCATTAAGAAGAGAAAGCGGAGGAACTCTTTCTGAGGATAATTCTTTTTATCAAGAAGTGCTGGTAAAATTCGTTCTTGAAAAAGGTTTTTGGAAAGTTGATAGCGCTAACTGGAGGTAATAGACTAAATTTTACAATTATTATTTAAATATGCAAAAAGAAAATATTAAAATATCATCATTTGTTTTTATTACATTCTCACTGTCTGCTTTTGCAGTGGTTAGTTTCTTGTACTTGTTTTTAAGTTCTAGAATACATTACACTCAAGCAGACAAAAAAGTATATGCTATAGAGGAAGTATATTATAACGAAAATATTAACTACGATGACCCATACTTAACAAAAGCAAGCGGATTCAAAAATTCGATTAATGGTCCTATAATTTCAAATTTCGATCCATATCTTGGTGACTTTGATGCTCCAGTGAAAATAATTGTATATTCAGATTTTACTTGTCGTTATTGTCTCGAACAAGAGCAAATTATAAAAAATGTTTTAAAAAAATATAGTGGTAGTGTAAGATATATTTGGAAAGATTATCCAGAATCAAATATTGATTCTCTTTCTTTCAAGGCATCTCTCTCTGCTAGGTGTGCCCAAAACCAAGACAAATTTTGGGAGTTTCATGATAGTCTTTTTGCAAACAACACTGGTCTAAATGAAGAGGGGATATTTAAGATTGCAAACAGACTAGACCTGGACATAGATAGTTTTAAAACATGTTTCAATGAAAAAAAGGCACTCCCTTTAATCTTAAGTAACATAGAGGAAGCGAATGCTATTGGAATTATTGGAGTCCCTAACGTTTACATAAATGATAAAGAATTCATTGGAAGTGTTAGTGAGGAAGAATTCTCTATGATTATAGAAAATGAACTAAAAGATGACTAAAATATCAGAAATATATGTCTGTGAAAAATGTGGCGCCCAACATCCTAAATGGAGTGGGCGTTGTTTAGAGTGTGGATCTTGGAGTAGTCTAAAAAAAGAACTTCAAGACAGAAAAACAATAGAGAAAAAGGAAACTGAAAAAATAAGTCCTGCAGTGGTTGTCGATTTTAATAATTTACAAAAAGAAAAAGTAGTAAGAAGTGAAGTCGGCATATCAGAAGTTGATAGAGTTTTTGGCGGTGGTTTGGTTTCAGGTTCATTAGTACTCTTTGCGGGTGAACCAGGAATTGGAAAATCAACGCTATTAACTCAAATTTCAGACTCCTTGGCGAAGAAAAATAAAGCAACTGTTCTCTATATTAGTGGGGAGGAATCATCAAACCAAGTTAAAGATAGATTTGTTAGATTGAAATGTGATCTAGTTGATATAAAATTTGTTGGTGATACAAATCTTGAGAAAATAATCTCGGCCATAAAAGAAATAAAACCTTCATTTGTAGTAGTTGATTCTATCCAGACTATTTATTCCTCAATGATTCCATCGGAATCGGGGAGTGTGACCCAAATTAGAGCTTGTACATCCAAATTTATGGAACTTTCTAAGGAAACAGGTATTTCAGTTATCTTAGTCGGGCATATTACAAAAGATGGTAATGTTGCTGGTCCAAAAACTTTAGAGCACATGGTTGATGTCGTTGTTTATCTTGAAACTGATAATTCTCAAATGTATAGGATGATGAGGACAACAAAAAACAGATTTGGTTCTACAAACGAGATAGGAATATTTGAAATGAAGGAAGATGGTTTTACTGAAGTTAAAAATCCTTCTTCTGTTTTTATAAATGATGAACTTGAGACATTCCCAGGTTCAGTTGTCAGTTCTCTTATTGAAGGAACACGCTCCTTCTTGGTTGAAATTCAGGCGCTTGTCTCAAAAACAATGTTTGGATATCCTCAAAGAAAGTCATCTGGATTTGACCTGAATCGTCTTCAAGTCCTCTCCGCAGTACTTTCAAAGAGAACTTCAATAAATTTATTCAATCAAGACATTATTCTGAATTCAGTAGGTGGTATCAAAATAAATGACCCAGCTCTTGATTTAGCAGTATGTCTTTCTATTGCCTCATCTTTTCTGGATAAATCTTTAAAACAAAAGACAATAATATTGGGAGAAGTTGGTCTCGGAGGGGAGGTTAGAAACGTTTCGCATATTGACGCCAGACTCAAAGAAGCAGAAAAACTAGGTTTTGAGAAAGCAATAATTCCTGATATGAAAACAAGCAATAAAAAATTATTACTCGTACGTGTTAAAAATTTACCTGAAGCAATTAAAAATATTTAATAATTTTTATTCTCCTCTTGACAAGGTGAATTGCGAAGCAAGAGAGGGTGCTCTGGGGTAGAGGAGTACCGCGAAGCGGGGAGGTGTGTATATGTTTTTTTTATTCCAAGTGAATATTCTTATTAAAATCGGCCACTTTTTTTGCTAAAATTGGGTAATTATCAAGGCTTGGATTGGTCTCTAGAATTTCAGAGGCCTTTTTTCTTGTTTGTTTTATGAGCTCGTAATCAAATAGGGTGGCTATCTTTAATTCTGGAAAACCTTTTTGAATTGTTCCGTAGAACTCTCCAGGGCCTCGAAGTTTAAGATCAATTTTTGATAATTCAAATCCGTTGTTATATTTCTCCATTGCCTCTAGTCTTTCCCGTGTGTTGTCTGATCTATTATCTGAGGAAAGAAAACAATATGACTGATGTTCTCCTCTGCCAACTCTTCCTCTGAATTGGTGTAATTGAGATAGCCCAAACCTATCAGCTTCTTCAATCAATATAATACTTGCATTCGGTATATCTATCCCAACCTCAATCACGGAGGTTGAAACCAAAATATCAATTTCTTTATTTACAAATTTATCCATTACATTTTTTTTATCATCACTTTTTAACTTACCATGGAGCATTTCAATATTTAGGTCAGGGAAAATATTTTTGTTCAATTTTTCATACTCCTCGGTGACAGACTTAAGCCCGAGTTTATCAGAAATATCAATTAAGGGACAAACCACAAAGGCTTGTCTTCCTTTTTTTATTTCCTTTCTTATGAAATCATAGAGATTTCCCTGATTCTTGTCATTAATTATTTTTGTAATAATTGTTAATCTATTTTTTGGCATTTCATCAATAATTGAAATATCCAAATCTCCATAGATGGATAGGGCAAGAGAACGGGGGATAGGAGTAGCTGTCATGGACAGAAAATGAGGAGAAAAATTCTTGGGAAGACCGCTTTTTTCAAGAATCTTTTGTCTTTGCCCAACGCCAAAACGATGCTGTTCATCCACAACAACGAAAGATAGGTTTTTGAAACTTATATCAGCTTGTATCAAAGAGTGAGTGCCAATTATTAAATCAACTTCACCCTTTTTGATTTTACTTAAAAGTATTTTTTTTGTAGATTTTTCCTTTCCTAAAAAATATTTAGTTCTTGTAACAAGCGCAATATTAATATTCTGTTTTGCAAATAAGCTAGATAGAGTTTGAAAGTGTTGCTGGGCTAAAATTTCAGTTGGGACCATAAAGGCGGATTGTTTTTTATTTAAAAAACAATTTAGGAGAGCAAGAGAGGCGACGGCAGTTTTCCCGCTTCCAACATCACCCTCGAGAAGCCTCGACATTGGAGTTTCATTTTGTATATCACCAATAATCTCCCATGAAGTTTTTCGTTGAGAATCCGTTAGTTGAAATTCAAGTCCATCAACAAAATCCTTGGTTTCTTTCTCAAAAAAATTAAGTTTGTTGGCTTTTCTGTCCTTGAGAGTCCTTTTTAGGATTAGAGATCTAAGCTGGACCAAAAACATTTCACTGAAAGCAAGTCTCCTTTGAGCGGTATCAATATCTTCTTTTGTGTCAGGAAAATGAATTTTATTTATTGCGTGTTCGAGTCTTTCTAAATTAAACTCAGATAATATATTTTCAGGAATAATATCCTCCAAGAGATGAGTATACTTTATAATAGCGTTAATCAGAAATCTAATTTGTTTTTGGCTAATATTGGATGTAGAATGGTAAATTGGAACTAGCCCTTGAGTATGAATATTATCTGAATTGCCAATCTTTTCGTAGCCAGGAGATTTCATCAAAAATGATCCATAATCATCATCGACTTTGCCAGAAAGAGAAACCTTGTCGCCAATTTTTAAGTTTTTACCAATAAATGCTTGGTTAAACCAAATTACCTTTATACTTTCACTGTCGTCAGAAACAAGAGCTTCAGTAATACTAATTTTTTTCCTTGGGCTTTTTTTAGATTGAATCATTTCTATCGTTCCACTTATGTTCACGAGCTCACCCAGCCTGATATCAGATATTTTCTTGGTTTCACTATAATCATCATACCTAAAAGGAAAGAAATATAACAAATCCTCAATAGTCTTTATTCCAAGTCTTTCGAGTCTTTTGGCAGTGGTTTCACCAACCCTATTCAAAAATTTAATATTTGTATTTAAATCCATGTATTTATATTGTAACATAATAAAATAAGTAATAAAAAACCCCAAATTAGTGTTTGGGGTGTGTAAGATTATTGAGCTTTACTCCATGTTTTTTGAAGTGGCCAGCTTGTAGTTCCAATATTGTTTACGGAATAGTCAGTATAATCAATTTCTTTTCCCATTTCTTGGATTTCAGGGTAAATTCTTTGCAAGATATGAATATTACCCCATGGATATTTAATAAAAAAATCAGGAAAGCCAACTGACTTGATCATTTTCATGGTTATTTCTGAAACAATGGCTATAGCAGCCTCACGTTCTTCCTCACAAAATATTTGGTGAGCTTCAACTTCTTCTTTTGATGTATATTTTGGAATAATCATTTTTGGGCTTTTTTGGTAAACCCTTAGGTTAAAACAGGCAATAAATGGCCTCGGTTTTTCAAGCGGGAGGCGATTGCTTTCCTGAGTAATATTAAAAGTTGATTCAATGTCTTTATTTGCAGTAAGTGCCTTTAATGATTCTGAAAAATTTGAAATTTTTTTTAAAGTTAAAGAGATGTTTTCAAGATCAATTGGTAGTTCTACACTAAACAAAATTCCAAAACCAATCTCAACCACACAAACTTTCATTTTTTCCATAACTTCTCCTTTTATGTAGGGCGGTTTTTAATGTACAATAATTGAGAACATTATCATAGAAAATCAATAGAGTCAATTTGGTGCACTCGACCATGTTACAGTTGACACTATGAAGCTTTCATATGAAGAAAAGATATAGAAAAATGTGGGAAATAGATATTGGGGTTAAAATGTCTGAAAAATATGATAATATTGATAG
>JAQIDC010000061.1 GCA_027858235.1 Patescibacteria group bacterium
CTTTTTGGTATTGTAGACGTCCGAGGTCTTTTGAGGACCTCGGACGTCTTTGTAATCTTTGGTGAAGTTCTATATTTTTAGATTTGAAAATAAAAATAGGGTATAGTTAGTATAATAAATTAATTTCCCCGCAAGCTTGCTTCGTGGGTTTCTCGTGCTAAGATATACCCATCATGGTAAACTCAATAAACAAAGCACATAACGTGTCACATCTATTGTATCATCTGGTATGCCCAGTAAAGTATCGAAGACTAGTATTTCGTGATATTCCAAGCGTGGATATGTCAATTAAGGAAATTTGCATAGAAATCCAAAAAAGATATGATATTCATTTTGTAGAAATAGGTACAGATGACGATCATATCCATTTTCTCATTCAAAGTGTGCCAATGATTAGTCCTTCTAGGTTAGTACAAATAGTAAAAATTATTACAGCAAGAGAGGTGTTCAGAAGAATACCCGAAGTTAAGAAATTACTTTGGGGAGGTGAATTCTGGACTAAGGGTTACTACATAAACACAGTAGGTTATTCGGGCAACAAAGACACAATCGGTGCTTATGTCCGAAACCAAGGTTTAAAATATCAACGAATACACTCTCAGCAACCAACGCTGTTCGAGGGCTAAATACCCCGTCAGCTTGCTGCGGGGATAATTTATTAAACCAATAGCACTTTACTTTCGTTTTTTGTTCGTGTATAATGGAGCTATAATATTAAATGAATAATATGGATACAACAAAAATAGCATTTTTTAAAGGGAAAAAAATTAGAAAAATTATCTATAATAATGAATGGTGGTTTTCTGTTATTGATATAGTTCAAGTTTTGACAGACCAAGTTGACAACCACACTGCAAGAAAATATTGGAATAAATTAGCTCAGCGCTTAAGAGATGAGGGAAGTGAAGTGGTGACAAATTGTCACCAGTTGAAATTAATAGCCGAAGATGGGAAAATGCGTGAGACTGATTGTGCTGATACTGAAGGAATCTTTCGTATAATTCAATCTATTCCAAGTCCTAAAGCCGAACCATTCAAAAGATGGTTAGCTAAAGTTGGGTATGAGCGAATTCAGGAAATTGAAAATCCCGAACTAGCCACGAAACGAACAAGACTTCTTTACAAACTCAAGGGTTATCCAGAGGATTGGATTGAAAAACGAATGCGAGGTATAGCGATTCGTGAAGAACTAACGGACGAGTGGCAAAAAAGAGGAGCTGAAGAACAAAAAGATTATGAGATTTTAACTGCTGAAATATCTAAGGCCACTTTTGGAATAACACCGAGTGAGTATAAGAAAATTAAGGGGTTGAAACGTGAAAATTTACGTGACCATATGGATGATTTTGAGTTAATTTTTAATATGCTAGGAGAAAGGGCAACAACTGAAATTCATCGCACTGAGAATTCTGAAGGAGTCCCTAAATTAAAAAAAGACGCTAAAAGAGGTGGAAATATTGCAGGTGTCGCCAAAAAAGAGCTGGAGAAAGAGATTGGTAGATCTGTTGTTTCAAAAGAAAAATTTTTACCAAAAATAAATAAAAAATAAATAAAACCATTAATCGCTATAGAAAAAATATTCTAAATATTACAAAATTAGAGCAAAAACATTGATGAGATTGTTAAGGAGTATTATTTAATATAATTTGGGATAGGAGGTAATCGGAAGACTCCAAATCCCCGTACGACTAACTACAGGATAAACAAGTTTGGAATGACATAATTTTAGATTTAAAGAAAAGATAGAGTCCTCTATAGAGTACCCTATGGGGTACTCTATATCTTTCTCCATTTCATGTTTAGTTTTCAGGAAGTGACGATAGCCAGTCATGGGCGGTTGCTATTAAAATTTTATTTTTATTGTTGCTTATTATTTTATAAATATTTTCTTTATTGATCAATTGAATTGCAGGAACGTTTAAAATATTTTGGAAATTAATAAGTGCTTTTGTAGGGGTATCTTCAGAATTTTTTGTTTCAATCAATAAGGGTAAGTGGGGTCAGGTCTAGCTTCCATCCTTTGAAAGTTTTAAGGGGTAAGTGGGGTCAGGTCTAGCTTCCATCCTTTGAAAGTTTTAATGGAATAATTGGAAATTTATATCAAACATTCGGTGGTAAAGAATTGTATAGTGATTTGAAACCCAACACTAAACATTCTTGTTCGAGTATTTTTTTACATAATTATTAATTAATATGAGCTTAAGGATGTTGGTTGTTTCTGGGTCCGCTCTTTATTTTTGTTATTCTCTCTGATATACTAAAAACATGAAATTTCCTAGAACAAAAAAAGTATTATTTGCTAATAATAAGGGCGGGGTTGGTAAGACTACGCTTGCTTTTAATTGCGCAATGTCATTTGCTAGGCAGGGCTATAAAACGGTTTTAGTTGACCTTGATCCACAGTGCAATCTTTCTCGTTTAGCCATGGGAGACAATCAATACGAAAAAACATTATTTTCTGAAATGGAGAAAGATATTTATGACGTTTTACGGGGGGTAGTCGAGGGAGGAGCTGACGTCGATTTTGAAGTACCTTTTATTCCAGTTTCAAATAGTGAAAATAATCTTTTTTTAATGAAAGGGAGTGTTAACCTTTCACTTTATGAAAATATACTAGTTACAGCTTATGGGCAGGCAGCTGCAGGGCAGCAGCTTGGATATTTTCAGACTAGTGCTATTGATAGATTTTTACGTGAGAAAGGAATGAAAGAGGAGATAGACATCTTTGTAATCGATACATCTCCTAGCTTATCGTTGCTTAATCAAATTATTTTTTTAGGAGCTGATTATTTTGTTGTTCCGATGATGCCAGATGCTTTCAGCGTCCAGGGCATTGAAAACTTGGGGTCTATTTATGAAAAATGGAAACATAATTGGAAAGTTACTGGCAGAGCGCTTTCTGGTGATACGGAGAATAAATATGTACTTTCTGGTGACGGATTGTTTATTGGGTATGTAGTTAATTCATACAATGTTTATGGTAAGCGACCAATCAAAGACCATCGCCGTTGGATTGAAGAAATTCCTTTAAAAGTAAAAAAGTATCTTTCTGAAAAGCACGGAAGGAATGGTTTAGTTGAGAAAAGTTGGAAAAGTTCATTAGCCGAAATACAAGATTATGGACGTATTCCAGCAAAGTGTCAGGAGCTTGGAGTCGCAATATTTGACCTCGATCCAGCTTGCGTAGAGGAAATTCATCAGGGGACGAAAGAAAATATTGAAAAATCAAAAGAAGAATTTCGTGATCTTTCAGGAGAAATTTTGAATATTTTATCAGAATACTAAAGGGAACTAAAGGGAATTGGGGTCACGTCTTGAATTGTGAATTCTATATGATTTATGTATAATAGTTAATATTAGAGAAATAATGGGGTCAAATAATGGGGTCAGGTCTAGCTTCCATCCTTTTTATAAATAAAAAGAGATGAAAAGGAATGGGGTCAAGTCCCAGTTAAGCAAAGAGGGTTTCAAGGGATAAATCCCGGCTAAGCGAAAAAAGGTCTTTACAGGATAAATCATTTTTAATCTTCAGGAAGTGACGATAGCCAGTCATGGGCGGTTGCTATCAAAATTTTATTTTTGTTATTACTTATAATTTTGTATATATTCTCTTTATTCACAAGTTGTATAGCTGGAATATTTAGAATATTTTGGAAATTTATAAGTGCTTTTGTTGGAGTATCTTCAGAGTTTTTAGCTTCAATCAATAGGAATGGTTTATTGTTGTTTGTAAGAAGGAAGTCAACTTCTTCTTTTTCTTTGTTTCTAACATAGTGAAGCTTAAAATCTCCCAATCCTTTGTCATTCCAGAAGCTTAGTATTCTATATAATTCAATTGCAATAATATTTTCAAATCTAGCACCTCTATCATCTATTATCGGTGAATTAAATAAATATAGTTTTTTTTCTTTTGTGATTGCTCTTGAAATTTTTTTTGTCCAAGGGGAGATTTGAAAGACCAGATATGTTGTTTCAAATAATTTTATCCAACTTTTGGCAGTGCTTGGAGAGACTTGGATATCTCCAGCTATATTATTTATAGAAAGTGGGCTACCAATTTTTGATGGGAGTAGAGAAAATAATATTTCTGTATTATTAATATTTTTAATATTGGATATATCACGGATATCTTCACGGATTATTTGGTTAGTGTATGTTTTTGTCCATTTGGTCCAAAAAGTTTTAGCGTTTTTAGTAAATGGTTCCGGAAAACCACTTATTGTTGATAATTTGTTCCAATCATTCGATGATTTGTTATTTTTTTTAAAATCGGTTAAAGGGTTTTTTATGAAATCTATAAATTTCCTTTTATTTTTACTTAATTCTGAAATAGTAAAGGGGAATAGGTGAAAGAGTAAATATCTTCCTGCCAAAGAATCTCCACTCCTTTGATATATGTTTAATCGACCACTTCCAGATATTAAAAATTTATAATCATGATGGAACTCATCATAGATTCCTTTTAGATAATTTTTCCATTGTTTGTACTTGTGGATTTCATCAAACACTAGGAGGGGAGTGGAATCGTCCAATCTATTTATATTTTCAAAAAATGTTGGATTTTCTATAATTTTTTTCTTGTTTGAAAGTATATCCCAATTAAAATATAGATTATTTTTAAAATTTTCTGATATTGATTTTGTTAGAGTTGTTTTACCAGATTGTCTTGGTCCAGCCAAAAAAATCATTTCTTTTTCAGATGATTGTTCTTCCCATAGATTTAGATAAGATTTTCTTATAATTTTGTTCATGGTTTTATATTATCAGTCAATTTCAAAAAAGTCAGGGATTATTTTTGTATCATTTGAGAAGGTATATTGAGTTAAGCTTTTTGGTATTGTAGACGTCCGAGGTCTTTTGAGGACCTCGGACGTCTTTGTAATCTTTGGTGAAGTTCTATATTTTTAGATTTGAAAATAAA
>JAQIDC010000062.1 GCA_027858235.1 Patescibacteria group bacterium
TTAGTCACAGATGTGTGCTATTTTGACTTTAAAACAAAAAACCACTTAAAATAATTTGCTCTTTTCTCAGGTTTTAGTCCGCGGTGATTTCGGTAATTTTGTTTAAGTCTTGAAAAATATCCTTCCAGTCCATTCGTGGTTTTCGGTATATTTAAATCATCTAAATAATGAAACATATCTGGCAGCGCTTTGACTAGTATGCTGCGTGCTCGTTTGATATCACTAAACACTTTCCCTCTTTCTGGTTTCGAAACCAGGTGACAGCCATAGCGCTGTTCCCAGGTTTCGAGATCAGAAATGAATCTATCTCGTTCACGATGTGTATTGATATATGTAACCCGCTTGAATAATTCCCTTAGATGCTTAGCATCGGTTCTTTTAGGAAAACGTCTACACCACATCAATCCCTGTCTTTGAACATGAACTAAACACCTTTGCACGATGATTCCCGGCCACATGTTTCTAACGGTTCTGATAACTTGCGGATTACCGTCTAAAGTGAATGATTTAGGGTTAAAACCGTTATTCTTAATAGGTTGAAAGAATGAACGCAATTGGAGCTCAGAATTCTCTCTAATGCCAAATTTGCCATCAATGAGAGTGTTAGTCTGGGCGTTCATTAAAACAACAATACTGTTTGGTCTGTGGAGAAAAGTTCCATCGAAAGTTACATGTTTGATATTGCGAATATTATCATTGTTGATATCAGGAGAATGGCATAGCCAGTGGTCGATTATCCTATATATTTTTGAGCTACTATAGCCGCTCTGATTACATAGCTGTCTTACTGAATATCCTTCTATCACCCAACGCTCAAACCAAATCTTTTCTTTGTTGATTTTATTTGCTGTAATTTTCCAGTGAAACGATTTATTGCAATCCTTGCAAAGCCATCGTTGTCGCAAATTACCATAATGACCATTCTTTTTTACATTATTATTGCCACATATCGGACAAAGTTTTTTTATTCATATTAATAATAATAGTTAAAGTGATTTAACTTACAATTCAATTATACAGCTAATCTTAAATAACATCCAAGGATTAGAGCACACATCTGTGACTAATATGCCCCATATGACATAATAGTTATAGCTGCGTTGTCATTTGCATTTTCCATATCTGGATAGCGAAGATAAACATCTCTAAATCTTTCTTCTGCGATTCCTTCTGCTTCCTCACTTCTCATACTTGGCCATCGACCATTAGCTATTTTGATAGCATCAGCTAATTCGGCTTCATTTTCTGGTAATTTATGGAATGCATTTTTAAATGAATTTATCACTGCTGCTCGCTCTCCTTCACCAAGTCTCATTGTGTTATCATCAACTCCGTAAGTAATAAAATTATTTATTGAACTTTGCATTTGTTCTGTAATACGACCCATCTCATCAACAAATCCTCTTAAATATTTTAGTTCATTTTGTTGTTCTAAAACTTGGTTTCGAAGTAGTTTTAACTCCTCCAAAATTTCATCAAGTTTGTTGTCGCCTAATAGTCCGGCTTTTTCTTCAATATCTTTTATTTGATCGTCCTTCTCACATTCTCCATAATAATCTTTTGCAACTCCCACAGCCTCAGCCATACATTTGTTTGAATAAGTTTTACCGTCCTTGCCACAAATTGGAGCGTACTCCATAGTACAAGCAATGGCTTCAAAATTAGTTTCAACTTGATTTGAATAGGTAGCACATTTTCCGTCACCCAAGTATTCACAAACCCTAACGTAATATGTACCAGGCCCATCGAATGCTGTTAATTTAGAATAATATGAATCGGGACTTGAATGATAAGCATACTTATCACCAGTTCTTGTTGGGTATGTTGGATTGGAATTCTTTGACCAAATAACTTTAAAACCATTATCTGAATATCCATCAGCTTTCCATTTGGCAGTATTTCCTTCCATCTTTAATATAATAGAATCAATTTCTCCGCTTACATCTTCGTTACTATCAACATCATCACCCAAAACCACCTCAATTTCATTACTATAGAGTTCACACTCTCCTCCAAGGTACTCACAAACTCTTACATAATATGTACCACCTCCATCAAAGACCTCCAGAGTATCAAAATCTTTATTTAGGTCAGTATAATAATGATATTTATCTCCACTCCTTAACGGGTAAGTTGGTCCTTCGTTTTTTGACCAAACGACTTTAAATCCTTTGGCTGAATATCCGTCTACAGACCATTTAATATTTGCGTCCTCACCACTTAAGGTAATTGAATTTACAACACTAGAATAAAGGGTTGGTGTTAGGTCAGTAGTTGCTGAAGCAAAATTTAATGAAAACATAAATGAAATCATCAATAATCCAGCTACAAATGTATTTAATTTACTTTTTTGCATAGGTTTATTTATTTATAAAATTATTTAATTTATTTGTCATTCTGGAGCGTAGCGATAGAATCTTGTCTAGTTAGAGATTCTATCAGTCACTTAGGTTCCTTCCAAAATGACAGTGCTGTTTAATAATTATTTTGAAATTCTTGGAAACATTGGGTCTCCTTTTTCTATTTGTTTTTGACCAAATTGTTCAGTAATTTTTTCTGAAATTTCTGGCAGAAACGGTTTTAGATGATAGGCAATATTTAGGATATTCTGTGCTACTGGTTCTAATATTTTTTTAATCTCATCCTTTTCTGTCATTTTCCAAGGCGCATTAGAACTCAAGAATTCATCACTTTCGTGAACTTTTTTCCAAATCTCTTTCATGGCATCATCAAACCTATAAATATCCATCCTAGATTTAATATTTTTTTCAAATTCTTTATCAGAATTTTCTTTAATATCAACCTCTATTTCATTTTTCTCTAGCAAATTAGAAACCCTAGAAACTAAGTTTCCAATTCCATTGGCCAAATTAACATTAAAAGCTTCTTCGAATTTTTCAATTGTAAAATCACTATCTTCGAAAGGGGTTAGCTCTGATAACAAGAAAAATCTAACCGCAGAGATACCGTATTTTTCAACTAGTTCTAATGGATTAATTACATTACCGATACTCTTACTCATTTTCTGACCTCCAGATATTATAAAACCAAATATCAAAACCTGTTTTGATGGTTCTAGACCAGCCGACATCAACATTGCTTGCCACATGGCAGTTTGTTGACGAAGGTTATCTTTTCCTGCTACTTGCATTCCTGGCCAATAATCTTTAAATTCGTCGCCATCTGGCCAACCGAGTGTATTTACATAATTAGTGAGCGCATCAAACCAAACATACATTACATGATCTTCATCGCCAGGAACGGAAATTCCCCAAGGCATTTTTTCTCTAAGTCTTGAAACAGAAAAATCGTTTAAGCCAGACTCAACAAAATTTCTAATTTCAGTTAGTCTATGTTTTGGCACAATAAAATCAGGATTATCTTTATATAATTTCAATAATTTATCTTGATAATTTGACCACCTGAAAAAATAATTTTCTTCTTCAATCTCTTCAATCTCTTGATTGGGATGATCTGGACATTTCCCTTCAACCAATTCTGATTCTGTCTTTTCAAGTTCACAACCGACACAATATTTTACACTGTAATTTTTTTTATAAATATCTCCGTTTGCTTCACATCTCTTCCAAAATTCCTGAGCTGCTTTTATGTGATACTCGTCAGTTGTCCGAATAAACTTATCAAAACTCAAATCAAGAGTTTCTTTTAGTTTCCTAAATTCAGCTGAAAAATTATCACAATATTCTTGAGCTGATATCCCCTCTTTTTCTGCGTTTCTAAATATCTTTAATCCATGTTCATCAGTGCCTGTATTAAAAATAACATCATTTCCAAGTTGTCTATTATAACGAGCTAAAACATCAGCCCGAATAAACTCAGAAGCATGCCCAATATGCGGACTAGAATTCACATAAGGGAGTGTTGTTGTAATATAATATTTATTTTTCATGGCTTGCGTGTGAGCAAGTCTCCCGGTAGTTTCGAAGAAACGTATAGCCGGGGATACTCGTTATTATTATTTATCTTTTAGCTTATTGTGATATTCGAAACCTTTTTTAATTGCTTTTGGAATATGCTTCCAAACAAAACTATATTTCTTGACTATTCCTCACTCACCCACTTAAAATCAAGATGTTCTTCGCTGAGTTTAATGGGTGATTCGTCATTCTCAATATATTGGATAATAGCACAAAATGGCTTATTTCTTTTTGTATAGAATATATCATAATTAATTAGCTCATGGACTTTGAACTCATCAATATCAATCTCTTCTTTGATTTCTCTCTTGAAAGCGTCTATACTATTTTCACCTTTATCGATTCGTCCTCCTGGCAAACACCACTCTCCAGGAAACTTAGCGATTTCTAGAATTAAACATTTATTATCCCGAATCGAAACTCCAGCCTGGCTAACATAAAATTTTTCAAAATTTTCCATATTATTGACTTATTTTTCTGTGATATTCAAAACCTTTTCTAACCATTCCGGGTAAGGTATTCCAAAAATAATCATAATCGCCAGCCTCGTCTTCTCTTATCCATTTATAACTCAAGTGTTCATGGCTTAATTTTATCTCATCAGTTTCATTTTCAATGTATCTCGCAATTCCACAAATAACTGGACCTTTTTTAAGGCGATAAAAATCATAATCTATTATATCTCGAGAAACAAAATTATCAAAATTTAGTTCCTCTTTTAACTCTCGTTTAAATGCATCCTCCCTGTTCTCACCTTCATCAACACGACCACCAGGTAGTCCCCAAATGCCGGGAGATTTAGAAAACTCTAAAATCAAACACTTATTATCCCTAATCAAAATACCAACCTGACTTATATTAAAAGCTTCAAAATTATTCATTTATTTCCCAACAATTACAACAAACTCACCTCTCTGATCATCGCTATTGTTTTTTATTTTATCTAATATGCTGTCTATTTCTCCTCTGTAGACTGTTTCGTGCATTTTTGATAGCTCACGACAAACTACTACTGAAGAAACAGTTGCTTTCATTCGAGCGTCTTTGTCTTTCTGTTTCACAAATTCCATCTCAACTCTTTTGTTATTCTCAACAATTTCTGCATTATGAATTTTCAATTCTTCAAGGAATTTTATTATTCTATGCTTTGATTCATAGATCACAACAGGTAATTCCGAGTCAAAAATACGTTCTACGAAAGTTTTTCTTCCTTTTTTGTGTGGAGGAAAACCCATAAATACAAATCGGTCTGTTTGGATACCGGAGATAGAAAGAGCGGCGGTTACAGCAGATGGACCAGGGACTGATTCGATAGATACTTCTTCACCAAATTTTTCTATCACTGCCTGGACGAGTTTGCCTCCTGGATCAGAAATACCAGGCGTTCCAGCGTCGCTTACAAGAGCCAGATTTTTTCCTTCAGATAATAAATCCAAAAGACTATCAGTTTTTTTATCATCAGAGTGTTGATGAAAAGAAATTGTCCTTGTTTTAATATCATATCTTTTCAACAAAACACCAGTGACTCTCGTGTCTTCGCACAAAATAAAATCCACTTCGCCTAATATGCGAAGTGCTCTTATACTAATATCTTCTAAATTGCCAATTGGCGTTGCTACAATATATAGAGTACTCATACTTTCTAAATGTCATTCCGGGCTCGACCCGGAATCTTCGATTTATTTTATTCAAATAAGCAGTAGATCCTGAATCTAGTTCAGGATGACTTTATTTACTTTTTTATTTTAAATTCTAAATTCATTCGAAATTCGAAATTCTTCATTCGAAATTCCTCAAACTATCTCATCCCTTCTCTCTTTAACATACCTAGTCCATTCTTCTGTTATTTCAACAAACATCTTAAACGGAGCTTCAATAATAAAGTCTAGCACAAAGACAAATACATTTATCTTTGAGAATTTCTCACTCAACCACTTACCAACTGCTATAACAGGAACGTAGAAGAAATCAGAGAATAAACTGAATATACTTTCTTTCGGCTCAATAACGATAAGTTCTTTAGTGCTTTTTCGTATTCGAATAGTAAAGAAGGAAACAAAAGCCAAAAAGAACATAAATATAATCATGCTCACCCAAGAAAATGCAATCTTGTCTAATCCCCAGATAACAATACCGAATGAGATGAAGAATGTGATGGCATAAACGATGCCGAAAATTAGATTTTTAACAGCGCCTCTTCTCCTCGATGGTTTTTTAAGCTTAATTTTATCATCGCTCTTATTCTCTTCAAAAAATATTTGATTTATTCCATCTATGATCTTAGCTGTATTTTCTTCATTTGGTTTTTTAGTCATAGCAACAACAACCATTAATAATAAAGCTGGAAAAGCGATATTTATAGCTAATGAAAAAAAGTTAATTTCTTCTCCAAAAAACTTAGAAGCTGGAACTTCAAGTAAAACTGCAAATACTGATTTGGTTAACAATATATATATAAAACTTCTAACAGCTGCTCGCCACAGCTTACTTCTTGTTATACCATAAATTCTTTCACAGACCCGTTTAATGTGCCTTGGAAACGACTTTGGATCTTTTACAATGTCATTATAAACCTCCTCTGGACCGTCTGACAGAACCTCTTTTAAAATTGTAAAAAAGACTGTATGCCTAGATGATATTCTGTTTATTTGGCTAGTCAGTGGGTGATCAAGTTGAGAATTCATAACACTTCTTAATTTCATCATGTTGTGGGCAACTCTCTCAATGTCCTTGTTGTCCATTTTTGTAATATCACCTTCATAATATTTCAAAAGAACTCTTCCTAACATATCTCTATCATATTTCAAATAATTCCTGTATATGCCAAGAAGGACTTGAATTTCTAAATCCTTCTCATAGCCGTTAACTTGAGGTAATTCGACGGTTTCTGATATTTCTTTGTACATATACTCAGTTATTTTCTTATCAACCGTTCCAATCATCAATCTATCTTCAATATCACTTGCTGCCACTGCTAAAATCCAGGTTGCTAGTTCGTTTCTAATGTTCAAAAGCTCATTAGCCTTATTAACATCTCCTTTTTTCAAATAATCGGAAGGTCTTATTCTCTGTATACTAATAGTTTTCAATTCAATGTATCTTTCAATAACCAAGGATATTTCATCTATTTTGGATTCTGGAATAGTATCATTTGGTAAATAGCCTGCTCTAATCAAATCCGTCAGAAGATGTTTGGATACTTCAGAACTTTCAACTTTTTTGAATTTAAAAGTACCCTGAATGATAATCTCTCTCTTCAAAATCCTCTCAATGGCATTTTTACGAAGAAGATATTCCTCCTTGTAATCAACTGAGTTTCTAATTTTTTCATAATAAAATGCCATTTTAGAAATAAGGGTTGAAACTTTTATTTTTGGGACATTAGAATTGCCATTCTCTTCTCCAGCTTCATCCTTGTAGACAGCGCGAAAAAGCGCCTTAGCATCGGGTGTTAAAGTAAGTGCCTTTTCTCTTTTTAAACTAATGTTTGGATTTACCATTTATTTAATACATTTTAAAACTAGATATTATCTCATTCTTGACTTCTTCGCTCCATTTATTTTTCCAATCAACAGGAACTGAATCCCAGAAAATGGCTACAAAAATTTGTTTGTTTTTATCTCCAAGGTACACAAAATTTTCATTCTCCTCGTATTCGCTTTTATCAAAAATCCTAACTGTTAGAAATTTTCCGTAACTCTGAATCTGCTGAGGGTATTCTCTATCGCTGGTTGGTACAAAGTACTCCATATCAATAAAACCCTTGTAGTCATTTCTCTGCGTTTGAAAGTAAATAAATTGCTCGGGAAAATCAACTGAAAAACCGAGCCCTTCATTTGTATAGTGATATTTATTATCACTTGCCAACTCATCCATTAATACATCTTCTTTTATATTACTCCTTGAACAAGCTGTGCCAAAGAAAAGAATAAACAAAAGAAAAGAAAATAATATTTTTTTATTCATATTTATTTTATATTTTTTTTCAACATATACATATTTCCACCATTTTTGACCTATAAAATAACCGAAAACTGAAAATCCAATAAAAACTAAGCCTGCAAAAGTATTTCTAATAGATATTAGAGCGGACCAGGTTAAACCTAGCCCGTACTTATCAAAATCAGCAATAATACATTTGATAGCCAGGGATTCGATAATGGCTATAAATAAAGCTCCAAACAGCATGAACAAAAATATACTTAAACTTATATAGATTTTCTTCTTCATTTTTTTAGACATCATCTCGTGGGCTTAAAATGCTTAGTTATTTATCAAAAAATTTATCAATATCTTTCTTAATCGACCAAAGTCTATAAGCTCCAAACAAAAAAGAATAAGCTACTATAAAAATAAATATAGCAACCAATATTCTAAATATCAAATCGTTAACAAGTATTAATATACCAAGCAAAACTAGCAAAACCCCCGTAAATACTAATGACGAAACCAGGCTATTCACTTTTCTTTTTACATTCTTTATTAAATTTAACATCATATACAAAATTATTTATTATTTTCTAAATTCTTGAACAAAATCCGGATGAACAAGATAAATTTTCTTTTTCCCAACAAAAGGAATCTCCCCCATCCTCCCCCTGACAACAGGGCTGATTATATCCTCCACACAGAAGACAAGTACTGTTATTTTGAAGGTGGCCTGGATTACAATTCGGTTCGTCTAGACAACTTGGTTCTGATGCGGAACCACATTTAAGGCAAACGCTTGCAATACAATCCGTTCTCTCTCCATTGTCCATGTTCTCATTCTCACATTCATATTCACTAATTCCCTCACAACAAGGATTTCCCGCTAGACCACATTCGACACATATTCCGTTTCCGCAAACCGATCCTTCCCCACATGTACCATCGTAAAAACATGGCTGATTATCCCCTCCTGCTATTTGACAATATCCACCAGAACAAACTGCCCCTTCATCACACTTCGAGTCACTCGCTCTACAAAATGTGTTTGGTTCACCAAAACTACACTCATCAGCACAATAAGTTGAGGCAGGATCATTTGGATCCACACAACACTCTTGTTCATATTGGCATGGTTCTTCCTCTTCCATACAACATTGAAGGCCATCCATACCGCATTCTGAAGCAAATAAAATCTCATCTTGCCAGGCGATATCTGAAACTTCTGTTTTTCTGGAACAGGCCGAAAAGACGAGTAAAATTATCACTAAAAATAGTAATTTTTTTCTTATCACCATATGAATACATTTTACCCTTTTTTAGCTAATTTATCAATATTTTATCAAAAATAAAATTCCCACTTACCTGGGGAATTTATTGACAATATTTTTAAAAAATACAACTAAACAACGTAAACATAAACCTTATTCTCTTTATTGGCTCTTTTATTTTTTTTAAGTAAAAATCTATTTTTAGAAAGGTAAGAATACCTACCCTTACTATCACTGAGTTCAATAATATCTTTTACTTCCAAGAAAGGAACAACAAAACCATTACTTAAGATAATAGTTCCAGGCTTGCACTCGAACTTAAATTTATCACCAAGTTCTTTAATCGTTTCAAGACTCGGTGCATAACAATAAATCAAGTCGGCATCAGAGACAGTCACTCTATGAAAATGTCGACTCCTTCGCACTTTTATATGTGATCGTCTTAAAAAAGCTTGCAACCAAGATAAGCTGAAATATAAAAAACCCTTTTCATGACCCTCTAGCCCTGCTTCAGGATACCTTTCTTCAAGAGATGCAAAAAATCCAGAACGACCAGAACCAAGAGAAAGAGCTTTAAATTTAGGTAAATTATTAATTTTTAGTTTTTTAAGATGATCATTAACCTGATTAACGACCCAAGGTCTCGAGGCAATAAACGGAACAAATCCCCTTAGAACAAAATCAAAAACAACTATCGAAATATAATAAATTACAACAGCAAAACCAGAATAAATTAAAAAATTTTGTAAACTCATAAATCTATCTTATCACAAATATCTAATTATTATAACTCGATATCTCTCTTGGGTCCCTATAGATGAAATATACAATAACCACGAATATGCTAGAGAAAAGTTTTATGAAGTTACCAATGATAAGTGGGAGACTTTGAATTTTAAAACCATAAACCAAGCACATTACCCCGATAGCAAATATCATTAAAAAAGTATAGATTGATACATCTTTCGCTTTTTTTAAACGAATAATTTTAATAGCTTGGAATATTGGATTTAATTCCAACAGGATTAAAATATTAACATTATTTCAAATAGACCTATTTCCATATTTATAAATTATTAATAGTGATATTCTTTACCATTTATTATGGTAATTCCCCTATATATCTGCTCAAACAAAAGCAATCTAGCAATCTCATGTGGGAAAGTCATTTTTGATAGAGATATTTTTTTGTATACACTATTGCGCAAACCATCACTCCAACCTAGTGAGCCAGCAATAACAAAAACTACTTCATTCTTTGAATCGAGAATCTTAGAAAAATTTAAAGAAGAATACTCTTGCGCATTTTCATCGAGCAAAAAAACATTTTCTTTTTCATGTTTCCCCAAAGCATTCAAGACTCGTTCACCCTCTAAAACTTTTGTCTTTTCTCTACTTCCGGCACTAAAAGATTCTGCTTTCAGTTCAATCTCTTTAATTTTAGAGTATGGCCCAAGTCTTTTTTTGTATTCCAAAATACCCTCTTTTAAATAGGATTCTTTTACTTTTCCAATTGTAATAATTGTTATTTTCATATTCGTGTCAATATGTCATTCCGGGTTTGACCCGGAATCCAGAAAAAAAAATAAATCTCTATTCCCAATCCTCAATAATTATCTTTTTTCCAATTTGCTTAACTTTCAACTTTTGACGCTCTTGCCAATCTAAATTTTTTATAAATTCTTTAGGAATTACAACATAATAAGAGTTGCTTCCTGTCTTTGACAGTTTTCTTACATTGTCATTTGAATATTTTTTCATATTTTTAAGTCGTACATATGTACGACATTAATTATTAATATTTTAGCATATTTCAGATAATTAGATAAGAAAAAAGCCCTCAATATACGAGGGCTGACATTAAATTATCATTCTCAAAATGATTAAATATTTTAAAGTACAAATGTGAGAATTTTACAAAGCTCATCTTCAACCCAGTCAGCCAAGTCATTTTTACAAGATTTTTCAAAAGTGACGTTATTCTTTTTCAAATACGCAGAAATTAAACCTTCAATATCCTCTATCCCCTTATCAGGTTTAAAGATGAATCCGCGAACATGCACATCTTTTTCTGTTGTTATCTTTTCCCCCACAACTTCAACAGACAAATCTTCAAAAACAGCTCTTTCCACCAACTCTGGACACAATGTCATATATTCCTCCTGCTGTTGTGATAGTTATATTACATTTGCCTACACATTACTATAATATATATATTTATTCAAGAAAAAGATAAAGCTGAAAAATTTTAAGCTAAGCATGCTTGAAGGAAACTTTTCAATTTCTAACTTATCGTTTTTGATTATTTTATCTCATTTAACAAAACTAGCCTAAATTCGTTGTTCTGAGTATCCCAAATTGCGAATGTTGGGGGAAACCTATCCCCTGTTATGCTTCCCGGGTTAAGCATTTTGCATTTTCCAATCATTTCTTCCCAGGGTTTGTGGGTGTGACCATAAAAAACAAAATCATAATTTCCACTACTGGCTAATTTTTTCGCCTTTTCTGGATAATGAACAAAAGATACTTTTTGTTTATCAAATTCAATTTCTCCAAAACTTGCAAAAATATTAACATTTCGATAATTATCTACATGCCTAAATTCTCCCATATGTTCATCGTCCATATTTCCAAAAGCTAGGAATATTTCGCCAGAAAAACTATCAGCCATAAAATCGAGTGTTTCCCTTGAAGCCAAGTCACCACAACAAATAAGATTTTCTACTCCTTCTTTTTCGGATATTTCTAATGCTTTTTTCAAGTTCACTTCATTGTTGTGAACATCAGATATTATTGCTATTTTCATATATTCAAATAATATCACAGAAATAAAAAAGCGGCCAAATATTTGACCGCCATAGTGTAAACAACTGTTTTTGATTGTATTAAAATATAATCACACAGGGCACATCATTGCTTTTTCCAGCAAAGTTCCAGGTCCCCCTAATGTCCGCTGTCTTTTTGATGGGACTAGCTGCTGTAGGCTTCTTTTTAAGAGATAATTCACCTTCAAAGGTTCTGGTTGTTTTGTTAACTTTAGTAACTTTTACCACAAAAAGTTCAGCTATTTTATCGCATTTTGCATCAAAAATTTTTCCTTTTTTTATTTCAGTCATCAGGATTGCCCCTTTGGGTAAATAAATAGCGGTCAGATTTTCTTGACCGCTTAAAAATATTTTTGTTAAAAGTTTACAAAAAACTCATATCCAGATCACATCCCGGGATACCTTCCAATAATTCTCCTGAAAAATTATAGGCCCGTATAGCTGGTGAATTGGGGGTTTTTGTTGCTAAAAACTGCGACAATGATACATCGATTACTTGGACTGTTTCTTCGCTGTTTTTTTTAGTTGGAATTTCCATTCCAACCACAATCTCTTCTCTTGCAGACATTTTGTACCTCCTATTATTTTGTTTATAATTTATTTTTTCGAATGAACGACCTTGACCAAAATACCAAAAAATGAACGAACTGTCAATAGACAGGATATTTTTGTTTATTTTTTTTCTAATATTAAAACACTTTCTAGGTGTGGTGTCTGAGGATAGAGATCAAATAGTCGCCAATTTAGTATTTTGTATTTCTGCGAAAATTCTTGCATATCCCTAAGTTGAGTAAATGGATTGCAGGATACATATACAAAATTCTCGGGTGCAATATCTATAATTTGCTTTATAGCCTTGGGGTGCATCCCAGACCTAGGTGGATCTACTATTAATGTATCACTAGAAGATAAGAATTGGATTAAATCTTGCTTTTCAGCTTCACCACCGTAAACTTTAACATTTTTAATATCATTAAGCTTGGCATTTTCCAAACTTATCTCTGACGCTTTTTCATCAAACTCTACTAAGTGTATTTCTTCAAATTTTTCACTCAGACAAAGTCCAATTGTTCCAACTCCTGAATACAAATCAACAAGAACTTTATTGTCCTTAATATTATCTTTTAAATATTTAATAATTTTCTCGAAAGCCTTTGGATTAATTTGAAAAAATGAATCATAATAATATTTCAAATCAATGTCAGAAATATTTTCTATAATACTATCTTTGTTTTTCTTAAACAAAACTTCGGTCGTTTTTGTGGCCGGAGACAAAGGATCTGAATAGATAATTTGCCAACCAAGAATACTCTCATCGCTAACTTCAAATAACTCAATTTCCCTATCAACAACAAAAAGTATTACCAAGCATTTATCTTCTTTTGCAGAATAACGAAGAAGAAGATTTTTCAATTGTTTATTTTTTATATTTCTTTTTTTAAGTTCATTTACCACAATTTTAGAGGCTTCGTTTATTTTTTGTTCTGCCAAGCAACAAGATTCTAATTCAGAATATTGCCCATGTCTATATCTCTTGTGAAGCGCTAAATTTAGTTCACCGTCTATTTCTGTAAAACTAAATTCCATTTTATTGCGATAATTATATTTCGCCTCACTTTCAATAATTTCTGGATTGGGCAAGTTTAATCCCAAGATTTTTTCAAATTCATTTACAACCATTTCTTTTTTATATTCTAATTGAGTTTTTTCATCAATTGTCTGCCAAGGCCCACAAGAAAGATAATGACTTTCTTTTTCTTTTCTTCTTTCTTTTGAGGCTTTAATAACTTCCAAGAGCTCAGCCCTCCAAATCTTCTTCTTTTTTGTTGTTGGTTTAGCTAATATAATCTCTCCTGGGAAAGCTCCAAAAACATTAATTTCTTTTCCATCCAAAAAACCAACACCTTCGCCATTATTAGCTAGTTTATCTATTTTTAGTTCAAATTGTTCTGGTAATTTTCTTGACATTCTTTCTAATGATTTATCAATAGATGCAGTTTAGCTAATTTCTATACAAATATCAAGGATATATTTTGCTAATATTAAATAAATTATTTTGATAAACAAAATATTGACATTATTGCAAATTTATGTTATTATATAATTAGCACATGAACAACTAAATTTCCCTCACTTAAGGAGTCAAAAATGACATACAAAGCTTTTACTATTATTGCGGTTACGGCGGTCTCAATTTTGCTTTATTCACTTTACACTTTCATGCTCCCCTCCCCTTCTTATGTGATTAGATACACTAACAATCATGTGTCTGCGCAAGAAGACGATTCGGTCTCACATTTTTTCGTTAGGGGGTTTGTCCCAAAAGAAAAAACCAGAAAAATTTACAAATTTAAGGGCATAACTGAATCCCCCTTCCCGTCAGAAAAATATCAAGAGCAATTCCCCAATAACCTGGTCCTAGGGACTAGAAAAGACGGTGCAGTTTACCAGTACACATTTTTTTTCGACAATGAAGAGAAAATAAAAAAATTCATTGTAGAAAATCCATAACTCTTTCTTCTGTCCCTCTCAAGCCACCACTCAATAAATGAGTTGGTGGTTTTTTCTTTCCTAAATTAAGACAAACAAACCATTGACAATTCCAGATTATCATGATATATTAATATGTTCTTTAAAAATAGAGTTACACCCCTTAAGAATTTGTGTTTTAGATAAAAGCTCAAGTCCTTAAGGGCAATGTCAAAAAAGACTTTAATTACCGGTTAGTCTCCGGGAGCCCAAGAAAAAATATGTTTAGAGCAATTTCAGGAGCTCTCGGTTTAGCACTAACAATAGTGGTAATTCGTGTAGCTCTGCCTGAGATCGCTGATCAATTAATTGAGATTATTGTAAAGAGTCTCTCTTTGCTAAACAATTCTCTCAATTCACTTGACCAGAACCTCAAATAAAAAAAATAAAGAGTTTGCTTCCCGCGAACTCTTTATCATTTTTGTAAAATAAAAATCACCTTTCGGTGATTTTTTCTATTCTTTTATTTTTGAAATCAAATTGTTTAATTTTTCATTCAATTTCAGTGAGGCTCTCTTCTGTTTATCTGAAATTGTTGTAAATATTTTTAGTGTTGTTTCTTTAATTCTATCAATCACTTTTGGATCATCCACATCAATCCCCTCATCTATCCCAGCCACTCTGCCGTTAATTTCATCTCCTCTAACATCAATTGATGTTCCTGCTGGGTATGTTATTTTACTTGCCTTGTCCTTTATATATTTTGATAGTTGTGCTGAGCTAGGTACTCCTGTCTCTAAACTAGCTCTGTCTTCGTCTATAATTTTTGTAAGAGCTAGTTTGTTTATATATGAATAGGGGGTGTTTATAAGTGAGTCTATTTTTTTCGTAAAAGATTCGGCGGTGCTTGGCATCAAGGTCGCGACATAAAATGATAACAAAAACATGATAGCAACTGCCAATACAGCACTATGGATATTATGAGGATTTGAAGATAAATCATTTTTAACTTTTGAGTTTTTTGTCTTTGTTAAATTTTTAAAATCATCGTTTATTTTTCTAAACTCATTATTCCACTTACCAACTAAAGCTTCTTCAATATCAAGGTCAGCTTTTTCTTCTTTAACAATTTTCCCAAAACTTTTATTTTTTTGTTTTCTTGGGGCAAGAACATTTTTTTCTTTATCAGAAAATATTCTATCCATCATAAATCCATCGAAAGTAAAATCTTTCTTGTATTGTTCTATCCATGATTGAGCTGAATAAAAAATTTTACCCTTCTTCTTAAACATCAATCTACCTAGACTTATTTGTTTTTGCAGAAAAGAAATCGTAAGATTGTTTTTAGTTGCAATTTCAGCTAGAGGCTTTAGTTGCCCATCTCCTTTTAAGTTCATTTTTTATACACATTAGGAATTTATTATTTAAAAATTATAACACAATTTCTAAATATTGGCCAAGGGCTAAAAATTTTTCAAAAAAAATACCGCTACCTCCGGAGGGATAAAAGAGGTAGCGGTTAAAGGGGTCTGTCGCGTACAGACCCTACAATAATTTACAATGAGCTCTTCTTAAAATTCCTATGTATATTAATACAAAATTACATTCTTGTCCAGCCCTATTGCAATAATTTTTGATTTATGTTAACATTGTTATCGACAAGTGAAAAAGCTTGTTTTTATATTTATTTAAAATTAGCCAATATTTATGAAAAAAGATATTCATCCTAGCTACAATACAGAAGCTAAGATAATTTGTGCTTGTGGCAATATTCTTGAAACAGGCTCTACAGTTGATGAAATTAAAACAGAGTTGTGTTCAAAATGTCATCCTTTCTATACTGGTAAACAAAAACTAGTTGATTCAGCAGGAAGAGTTGATAAATTCAAAGCCAAGGTTACTGCGCAAAAAGAGACTGCAAAAGAAAGAAAAGGAAAGAAAGTAAAAAGAGCAGCAAGGGCTGAAGCAAAAGCACAAGAAGACGACAAATAAATATTCAACGGCTATCTTTATTTATGACTTAGACATAAACCATAAATAAAGATAGCCGTTTTTTATACTCATTTTTATGCACGAAGAATTATTAAAAAAATTTAGTGATCTAGAAAAACAATTATCAAGCCCAGACATAATGTCAGACATTGATAAATTTTCTAAAATATCAAAAGAACACTCTCAACTAAAATATCTTGTTGAGATGATTCAACGTGCCAACAAAATTGAAATATTATTAAAGGAGAATGAGGAAATGATTGAGTCTAGCGACAAGGAGATGTCCGAGATGGCAAGAGAGGAAAATATTAATCTTCAGGAAGAGTTGGAAACATTAACAAAAAAAGTCTATGAAGAATTAAACCCCGCCGATCCTAATGACAAAAAAAATGTAATAGTTGAAATTCGTGCTGGTACCGGTGGAGATGAATCTGCATTATTTGCAGCAGAAATATTTCGAATGTATTCTCGCTTTGCTGAAAACAATAAATGGAAAGTAGAAATTATTAGTTCAAGCGAAATTGGAATTGGTGGCTTTAAAGAAATTGTTTTTTCTGTTAGAGGCAGAGATGTTTTCAAAAATTTTAAATGGGAGCGAGGAACCCATAGAGTCCAAAGAGTTCCTGAAACGGAAAAACAAGGACGTGTTCATACATCGGCAATAACTGTTGCTGTGTTTCCTGAGATTGAAGAGGTTGATTTTGAAATTAAAGATTCAGATTTGAGAGTTGATGTTTATTCTGCCTCTGGACCAGGCGGACAGAGCGTAAATACTTCTAACTCAGCCGTACGACTCACCTATCTCCCATTGAATGTTGTTGCAACATGCCAAGACCAAAAATCACAGCAACAAAATAAAGTTAAAGCAATGCAGTCATTACGTTCAAGGGTATTTGCAAGGATTGAACAGGACAAAGCTGACAAGGCAGCAGCCGAAAGAAAAGAACAAGTTGGGACAGGAGACAGAAGTGAGAAAATTAGAACCTACAATTTCCCTCAAGATAGAATAACAGACCATCGCGTAGGTAAAAATTGGAGTAATATTCCAAAGATTCTCGAAGGTGGCCTATCTGACATAATTGAAGAATTAAAAAAGGCTGTTTAAGGACAGCTTTTTCTTTATGACTATTCAAGATTTAAGAAAAAAATATTATCAAAAAATTGATTCGTTTGATTTTGATATACTTGTTTCATTAGTATTAAAAAAACCAAGAGTTTATATTTTAACTTATCCTGAAAAGAAATTATCATTAATCCAAGTTAAAAAATTAGAATCTCTTATTAGAAGAAGGAAGAATAATGAACCTCTAGCTTATATTCTCGGCGAAAAGGAATTTTATTCAAACAAATTTATAGTAAACAAAAATGTCTTAGTCCCCCGTCCAGAAACTGAAACAATGGTAGATGAAGCACTACGTCGCGTAACGCAAAATATGAAACCCACAACAGTTATTGATGTGGGGACAGGATCGGGATGCATAATAATTTCTATCGCCAAAAAACTCAAGAAAAGAAAAAATATTAATTATCTTGGACTAGATATATCTAATGAAGCATTAAGTGTTGCTAAAAAAAATGCAAAATTAAATTTAGTAGAAAAAAAGATTAGTTTTATAAAAAATGATCTACTCTCAAATATTCAAGGTTCCCTTATCACAAATCACAACTCAATTATAATCACGGCCAATCTCCCCTATCTAACAGCCGAACAAATTATGAAGTCTCCTTCAATTAAAAGAGAGCCTCGCTTGGCTCTTCTTGCTGGTACTGATGGGTTGAAATATTACAGGAAACTATTTAAGCAAATCAGAGAACTTCAAAATAAAAATCCCGAACTAGAATTTACTATTCTATGCGAGATTAATCCATCCCAAGTTAATCTTATAAAACAATTAACAAAAAGTATTTTAGATAAAAAATATACTACATATATAAAAAAAGACCTTAGAGGCCTATCTCGATTTGCAATTATAAAGAAAGAGAAAGCCGTCGGATAGATTCATCAGACGGCTTTTTTTGGTTGGTTAAAGAAAGGTTTGGAGTAAATTTGATTTTTAGGACGATGCACGATCATTGTTTGCGCTGTCAGATGCGCTTCTATGGTCGATTTTTCGTCCAACTATTTTTTTATTTTGCTCCGATTCTTTAGTTAACCTATTTGGATTCCAATATGTGAGTGAACTTAGACACTCCTATTTTGGGATTACAATTTGTAACGATTCCAACATTCTATAGAGTATCTAATTTCCTTAATAAGCCACCTCAATCTCCGGTCTCACAATTTCCATCCAAGTAGTACCTCTATTAAACTTCACTTCATTATTTTCATTATCATAAAACCTTATTCTAGAAGTTGAACTTAATTTCTTCCAGACTCCCTCGTTACAATCTCCATCCATACAAACAACCGAATCACCTTCTCCAATATTATCCATTCTTAACCTTAGTTCAGAATCTAAAACTTCAGCCTCGACATAGGCAATGGCAATATTTTTCGCCTTCACAAGATTCCCCACCTCATCCTTGTGTTCTTCTCCGGCCATGTACCGAATATAATCGTTTTCTTCTTTGTTGTATTTCCACTCAACTTCGTACATATCCCTTTCAAATTCTATGTATATACTTGTTACATCTCCTCGGTCGTCATATTCTTCCTCATCCTTAAATTCCCAGGCGATAAAATCACCTTCGTCCAAACCTTTTTTATCAAGAAATTTGTCTAGATTCTCACCAGATGTAAAAACATTGTGCGGGGCATCATTTACTCCATCTCGCCAAAAATATTTTTCATTATAAAACTCATTTAGGTTGAGAACGTTTTCTTTAATGATCTTAGCAAGTGCTTCAGGGCTACCTCCGACATGGACGTAAAGCGAAGACAATCCCCTAGCCCAATCAACAAAATAAGGCCTAGCACTTCTGATGGGACCTATTCTGTCTGGTTTTTCACCAGTAGCATAAAAGGCGAGAAATCTAGTAATCCCTCCCTCTACTTCTGCCTCAATGACTAAATTAGCGTCAGCTATTCCTGCTTGAGGTCGTGCTTCAGTGTGATTTTCTATGACTACCGCTAGGGGGTACAGATTTGATAGATCTTTTTTAACTAAAACGCCATCAATCCTTCTTTGTTGACAATCTAGACAGGTTTCTTTCTCTACTTTTTTTTGTTCTTCAACTATCTTTTCTAATGGCTGATCGGCTTGCGCGTAGTAAGTAGTTATTATTTTATAGGCAAAAAAACTCAAAATCAATGAAATGATTATCAAAATTATATCGAGATATTTCCAAATACTTTTTTGCGTTTTCCCCTCCATTAGTATTATTTTTTATCTTCTTTTTTATCACCTTCTTTTTCCTGTGCTGAGTTTTCTGAAGTATCCTCAGCTTTTTCACCTTCTTCTACTGCAGTAGGTTCTGGTTCGACTTCTTTCTGTGGTTCAACTACGCTTACAACAGAATCATTATCGTCATTTTTGGTTGAAAAAGCCTCAGGAAGATCGAGATCTTTAATAGTAATAGAATCACCAATATTTTTTAGAACACTTATATTTACATCAATATGAGAAACTAGCTCGCTAGGTAAACACTCCACCTCAATGAAGTCAAGATTCTTTGACAAGATCCCCTTTTTAACATTTACTGCGTCCGATTCTCCAATAAAGTCCAGAGAAATAGGTGCAGTCATTTTTTTTGTTTCATCAATTTTATAAAAATCGGCATGTACAAATTGATTTTTATGATTAAACTGAACGTCTTTAATAATAATTTGAATTGGCTCATCTGCATCAATCTTCAAGCCAATCATTGTTGATGTTCCAGCACTTGCATATATTTTTTCAAATTCAATAGCATTTAAACTTAATGATCTACTGTCATATCCTGGCCCATAAACAACAGCGGGGACATCGCCCTGTCCTTTTAATAGACTTACTTTTTCTTCATTCTCTCTTTTTTTTGCATTCAAAACAATGTTCTTTGTCATAATGTTAAGTGTTAATTTTTGATTTAATTATAATATTTTGCATAATGCCAGCCATAATCAATGTTGATATAATAGCGCTCCCACCGTAACTGATAAAAGGCAAGGATATACCCACAACTGGCAATATTCCAATATTCATACCTATATTAATAAACATTTCAATAAAAATCAATACAACGACCCCTAATATGAAAAAGATGCCAAAATCGTTGTTTATTTTCTTAAGTAAAAACAGGGACCTAAAGAAGAATATTGTAAAAAGCAATAAGACTAAAGATACACCCAAAAAACCTAATTCTTCTGAAATAACAGCAAATATAAAGTCTGTTTGTGATTCTGGAAGAAATTTTAACTGAGACTGAGAACCGAACCCGATACCTCTGCCCATTATCCCTCCTGAACCCACTGCGATTATTGCTTGTGTGACATTATAGCCCTGATTTAGGGGGTCAAAAGAAGGATTTAGAAAAGTTGATATTCTTTGTTTTTGGTAATCTGCAAAAAGAAAAAACCAACCTGAAGCGAATACAACGAATACTATGCCGATGATTATTAAAAAATATCTCTTCTTAAACCCAGCGACTAAGACTACTGCTCCCCAAAGAGAAAATAGAAGCAAAGCAGAACCAAAATCAGGTTGAGCCAACACCAAACCAGCCAGAAGAAAGGTTCCTAGTCCAGAAATAATTAAATGTTTTAGAGGATTAATCTTAATAGCAGCTGATGAAAAGTACTTTGCCAAAAACAAAATTAAAACTACCTTTATGAATTCAACAGGTTGGATATTAAAAGTTCCTAGACTAAACCATCCTCTAGTGCCTCTGATTTCGACACCAAAAAAAAGAACTCCTAATAATAATATAGTTCCTCCTACATAAATATAGGAGCTAAAACTTCTGAGATTGTGGTAGTCAAAAAATGTAAAGAAGAAAAATAAAGAAATCCCAATGCCTATAAATAACATTTGTTTTTTAAAAGAAATCAAATTAAGGCTGTCTTGCCCAAGGGCAACACTGTAAATTTCTGCTAAACCAAAACTCAAAAGAAGAAGTACTGTAAAAAACAGTACCCAATCCATATTTTTGAGATATATTAAAATCTTTGAAAACATTTTTTTTAATCTTTACGGAATAAACGTAACATTATCTGCCATAATATTAATGTTTGGAAGAACTACAACCGAATCGGCCCTCGTAACTTTTCCAGGCCAGGTTATGTTTATATGTCTGTTTTCTCCTGAAATGAATTTTTCTAGCGGATATTGACTAACTGAGACCATCTTACCTCTTGAGTAAAGGATAATGTCGAGAACAACTTCATAGTATGAATAAGCTGAATTATTCTTTATATCAAACTCTACGACACTTAAATTTAGCTTTTCTGATAAATTACTTTCTCTAGGGTTGTAAAAAATTTCGTTTTCTACTGTAAAATCTATATAATTATCCGCATAGGGCTTCCACTCTTTAATAATATGACCGTCTAATTTGTTCCAATTATTTCCAATATTAAGATTTACTGAATTTGGTCTTCTTGATAATTTTTGGTCTAAAACAATTAAATATTTCTCTTCCTGGGGCAGTATAAAATTGTTGAAAGGACCGAGAGTCTCACCTCCGAATTCAAAATTGTAAGAAAAATTAGAGTAATGCTTTCTATTGATATTAGAAATTTTGGCAACTATGTCATAAGTTCCATTTGAATTAAGTAAGATATCAGCTGATTTTACTTGAATAGCCTGGGCAGATGTCTTCAAAACTTGAGCATGGTCAACACCAGGATTTTGAACCATTTCTAATATCATTTTATCGTCTTCATTCATTCCAATAAAAATATAATATCCAAAAGTCTTAAAAAATGAAAACCAAGTAACAAAACCAATGATCCCAAGAAATATGTACAGTGAGTAAAGGAGAGTCTTTTTATGTTCCAAGTACCAAAGTCCAAAATTCAACTTCTTCATTGTTAAGCCACCTAAGTCCTTATATTTCTCGATATTTACTTTTGAGATTTGATCACTTTCTCCCTTGCTTTTATTATGATTAGAAACACCATCCTCAGCCTCATCACCAAGAACATCTTCTTCATTTTTTTCTAAATTGATATTTTCCATGTTCATATTTTAGCACATTTTAGCTAAAAAATGCAATCGTATGCACTCGACCATGTTACAGTTGACACTATGAAGCTTTCATATGAAGAAAAGATATAGAAAAATGTGGGAAATAGATATTGGGGTTAAAATGTCTGAAAAATATGATAAT